>DATISV010000181.1:0-1986 GCA_035468505.1 Luteolibacter sp.
GAGTTGCACGAGATATATCATGATGGACCGGTGCCAGCCATGCCTCCGCCATACCAACCAGACGGCCACCGCCATCATCAGATAGAGCACGGTCCACACCGGCCCGAAAATCCATGCCGGCGGATTCCATGACGGTTTCGCCAGCGAGGCATACCAATCGCCCGGCGGTGAGATGAAACCCAAAGCGGGTGCGCAAAAAGTCAGTGCAATCCAAGCGACGAGCCCGACGATGTCACGGAGCACGGAATGCGGTCGGGGGTCTTTCATGATTGGATGTTGTAGCGAATAGAACGCGGAATCGCGATACAAGCAAGCCGCCAGCCGGATTTTGCAACTGCAATCCGCCCGCCAATCGTTAGCTTCACCGCATGGGAACGGTGAATTGCGCGGAAATGCGCGCCATCGAGCGCGCGGCGATGGATGCGGGATGGACCGAGGAGCGCCTGCTCGATCTCGCCGGCACGCAACTCGGCCATGCGCTCGGGAGGTATTTCCCACATCCCGGAACCGCCGTGGGATACCTCGGCAAGGGCCACAATGCGGGCGACACACTGGTCGCCCTGCGCGTATTGCGTGACGCATACGGCTGGCAGGTGGCGGCGAGATGCGCGTTCGGGATCGGGTCGTGCGCGCCGCTGACCCGACGGAAATGGGAGGAACTCGGGCTTGCCGCGCCGCTCGACGGCCCGCCGCCGCATCCGCGGATGCCGCTCGTTTTACTCGACGGATTGCTGGGCATCGGAGCCACCGGGGCCTTGCGCGGACCACTGGCGGAATTGGCCGCGGAAATGGAACGGCTGCGCCAAAGCTCCGGCGCGACCGTCGCGGCGGTGGATCTGCCGTCGGGACTCGATCCCGACACCGGCGTATCCGCGGAGGGCAGCGTGACGGCGGACATCACTTTCATGATCGGCAATGCGAAAGCCGGTGCGCTGCGCGGCACGGCGGTGAACACGGTCGGGGCATTGGCGCTGGTGCCCGTCGAACCGCTCGCCACCGGTGCGGACGGGCCGGTCGAACTGATCGCGCCGCAGGAAATGGATTTCAGTAAAACGGTGCGCCCATTCGATTTCCACAAAGGCCTGGCCGGAAAAGTCGCGCTCGTCGCGGGTTCCGCCGCCTACCCGGGAGCCGCCGTGCTCGCCGCCACCGGCGCCCTGCGTGCCGGCGCGGGGCTGGTGACCCTGCACGTGCCGGAGTCATGCGCTGCCATCACCGCCGCGAAGTGCCCGCCGGAAATCATCATCCGCGGATATGGTTCGTTCCGTGACCTCGCCATCGGTGAGAGCGATTCGCTGGTCGTTGGCTGCGGACTGGGTGAAAACGATGCCGCGGGCATTTCCTCGTTCCGCGACTGGCTCGCGGGCGTTCGGATTCCCACCGTGCTCGATGCCGATGCGCTCAACTGGCTGGCGAAGTCCGGAAGCAGCGACGTTTTCCGGGAAAACCATGTGCTCACCCCCCACCCCGGAGAATTCCGGCGGCTGGCACCGGATCTGAATGACCACTCACGCGAGGAAGCGGTGCGCGCGTTCGCCGACCGCCACCCCGCCACACTCTTGCTCAAAGGTGCCCGCACATTGGTCACCCGTCGCGATCACCCGCTGTGGGTGAATTCCACCGGCACCCCCGGCATGGCCACCGGCGGCCAGGGCGATCTGCTGGCCGGCGTGATCGGAGCACTGCTGGCGGGCGGTCACGACAGCACCCGGGCCGCCGCACTCGGGGCATGGCTCTGCGGCCGGGCCTCGGAAATCGCCTGCGGCCGACCCGGAATGTCCGCCGAGTCGATCACCCCCTCGGACACCGCCCTCAATCTCGGCGCGGCGTTCCGCGACTGGCGCAACGCCAGCCGTTGAAAAACGAAAAACCAACGGCCCGGAAATCGGGACCGCTGGCTTTGCGTTAAAAATCCTTGGGGATCCCTCAGTTCACCGCCACCGCGGAGGAACCGGTTTCGCCGGTGCGGATGCGGATCGCCTGCTC
>DATISV010000182.1:0-3015 GCA_035468505.1 Luteolibacter sp.
CCACCAGCAGGATCAGGTCCTCTTCCTGGGAGGTGAGTGCGTCGGCGTCGCCCATGTTTTCGGCCTGGAGGGTGGCGGCGAGGTGGGACAGCGAGGCGTGCACGGTGCGGACGCTGAGCCCCTCGGTGTCCGCAGGCAGCAGCAGCCGCAGCAGATCGATGTAGCGCAGGATGCCGCAGAGGCCGCCGTTTTCATCCTCCACCGGCACGCAGCGGACTTCCGCGGCGAGCATCCGTCGGTAAGCGGTGAGGAAGGTGTCGTTGTCGCGCACCTTGATCACCTCGCGGTGGGCGATCATGCCCGCGCTGGTGCGGACGTCGGTGACCAGCGGCGGAGGCTCGAAACCGGCGCGTTCGAGCACCCATTTCGTGCGTTGGGAAATCTCGCCGCAGCGCGCTGCCACGGCGTGGGGTTCCTCACCCACCTGCCTGAGCAGCGCCGCGTAGCCGATGGCCGAGCAGATCGCGTCGGTGTCCGGATTCTTGTGGCCGATGACGTAGAAGGGGAGCATGGGGTGGGAATACTGGAAATGGATGAATCCGGCCGGGGTTTGTGCGGGCGTGTTTGGCAGTCTGCGGCCTCGCCTGCAAGTCAATCCGGGGATCGCCGCGGTGCAATCCGCAACAGGTCCCGGTGCTCGATTCACCCGATCCCTGGAAGAGACCGGCTGTCGCACCCTCAAAGACACCGCCCGCCGGCAGAACCCGGTGGAAGTGTGAGCGGACTTCAAGAACAGTCAGCACCCTGCTGCGAATATCCATTCCATCCGATTACTCACCCGTGATCGTTCGATCATCGAATCGGCCGTGACCCTTTGGTGATTCATGAAATAACACAATGGTGACACGCGGGGCGGGGCATGCTAACACACACGCATCATGAAAATCGTCCTCGGCATCTCCGGCTCGATCGCCGCTTACAAGGCGGCGGAACTGGCATCGCAGCTCGTCAAACAGGGCCACGAGGTGCATGTCGCGATGACCCGCGCCGCCACCGAGTTCATCGCGCCGCTCACCCTCCAGACGTTGACCCGGAATCCGGTGCTCGTTTCGCTGGAGGACGAGAAACAATCGTGGAAACCCGGCCACATCGAACTGGCGGACCAGGCCGACCTGTTTCTCGTCGCCCCCGCCACCGCCAACCTGCTCGGCGAGTTTGCCCACGGCTTGGCACCGGATCCGCTCACTTCCATCTATCTTGCGTTGCCGCGCACCACGCCGGTGCTCATCGCCCCGGCGATGAACGGCAAAATGTGGCTGCATCCCGCCACCCAACGCAACGTTGCCATTCTAACGAACGATGGCTGCCGGTTCATCGGCCCCGCTGAGGGATCGCTGGCCTGCGGCTACGAGGGCATCGGCCGCATGATCGAGGTGGACGCCATCCTGCGCGAGGCGGGGAAACTCATGGCCGCCGGAAAATGATATCAAGTCATGCCGTCACATGGTGGGCCCGGTGGGGTTCGAACCCACGACCAACCCCGACATGGTCGGGGCTGCTCTAACCTTGTTCGAGAAAGAGTCGTGCCTTCGTCGGATTTTTCCAACCTTTGAGCATCTTTTCGATCGCAAGGGCTTCGCTCATTACGGGATATTCCCGAAATGCGATCAGATCGAGTGGCAAGCCAAGTCTGCGTGTCGAATGCACCATGCCGCTTTGATGCCGTTTGATGCGCGCCTCCAAATCTTCGGTCGCGCCAAGATAGTGACGGCCGTTTTGCCCCTTTAGCATGTAGACAAAAGCCATGATCAATTCGGTGATGGTGGGCCCGGTGGGGTTCGAACCCACGACCAAGGGATTATGAGTCCCCTGCTCTAACCGCTGAGCTACAGGCCCGTGTGTGATGGTTGCCCGGTCGGGAGATGCCTATGTGGGTTCTTGCCCGGCGGCAAGGGATGATTCGCGGGACCTACTGTTTACCCAGCTTGGTGACGCGGCCGGAGGCGTTCCAGTCCTGGACGTAGAGGTCGCCGTTGGCGGCGAAGGCGAGGCCGTGGGGGGCGGTGAAGATGCCGGGGTGCTGGTCGGCGGGGGCGACCTTGAAATTCGCCCACTGGCTGCGGTCGGGGTTGTCGCCGAGGAAGGCGACGGGCGCGCCGTCCTTGTCGAGAATGGTCACGCGGGCTTCGAGTTCGGCGACGGCGAGATGCTCGCCATGCCATGAAACGCTGCACGGGCGGCGCAGGTGGGTGGCGTGGACGCCGATCCACCCGCCCTCGAGGTCGAGGTGGCAGAGGCGGCGGTTTTCGCGGTCGGCGACGAGCAGCCGGGGTTCGCCGAAGCGGGTGTCGATGGCGAGGCCGTGGCAGGTATTGAATTGTCCGTCGCCCTTGCCTTTCTCGCCGAAGCTCTTGAGCAGGCGGCCGTCGGCGTCGAATTTGTGGATTTTCTGCGAGCCGTAACCCATGGCGGCGAAAATCGAGCCATCGGGCGCGACGGTCACGGCGGTGAGGCCGTTCCAGCCGCCGGGCACCTCGGCGGTGTTTTGATTGGGGATTTCGAGCAGGAGGTTGCCGTCGGTATCGATCTTGCAGACGCGGAACGGAGTGGTGGGTTGTCCCTTGCTCTTGCGGGCCTGGTTGCCGTAGCCGTTGTTCTGCGCGCCATAGATCACGGTCTTGCCGATTTCCTCGCGGATGGCCATGGCGTGGAATCCCTGACAATCCGGCGCGATGGTTTTCACAAAAGTTCCGTCCTCTTCCCAGACGATGATGGACATCTCGTGATCGGTGCTGAGGTAAACGCGTTTGTCGGGGCCGACGAGCACGCTGCCGTGGGTGGGGCCGATGCTTTTGCCGTCGGGCAGCGCGCCCCAGCCGGGGACGGCCTGATAGGTCCACGCGCCGTTGCCGGTGACGACCGGGGTGGTGACATCCTTGCCGGGCTCCGCTCCGTGATCGGGGTGGGCGGCGGCGATGGTGGAAACGGCGAGCAGGCAGGCGGCTTGGCTTTTCATCGGGCGGAGAAAAGGGAGCCCGCGCCGGAAATGCAAGCCCGATGGCCGCGGCGGGCGGG
>DATISV010000183.1:0-1592 GCA_035468505.1 Luteolibacter sp.
AATCTCGAGCCGCTGCGCATGTGGGGGCACCGGGTTTTCCGCGAGAGCCTGCCTTCCGGACGCCCGCGGGCCATCGCCCTGCTGGTGATCGACCACCCCGACGGCACGCAAACCACGCTCGCCACCGGCGACGGCTGGCGCGTCACCGAAGGGCCGTCGCTGCGGCATTCGATTTTCCTAGGCGAAGTGCGCGACGCACGGCGCGCCCTCCCCGGCTGGGACAAGCCCGGTTTCGACGATTCCGCGTGGCGCGCCGCGAACGTGACCGATCATCCGCTCGATCCGCTCAAACCGATCCTCGACATGCCGCCGGTGCGCGCCGCGGAGAGCTTCCCCGCCACCGCCGTCACCGAGCCGAAACCCGGTGTGTTCATCGTCGATTTCGGCAAAAACTTCACCGGCGTGCCGGAACTGCAACTCGACCTGCCCGCGGGTACCAAGATCACGCTGCGCTATGGTGAGTTGCTCCATAACGACGGCACGCTCAACCCAATGACCAGCGTCGCCGGCCAGATCAAGGGCGTGCGCAGGAATGACAAGGGCGAAGAGCGTCCCATCGGCGGCCCCGGCGCGCCGCTCATCGCCTGGCAGCAGGATGTCTATATCGCCCGCGGTGGCGGCGAGACCTACATCCCCGATTTCACCTTCCATGGCTTCCGCTACATGGAAATCACCGGCCTGCCCGCGGCCCCGAAGGTGGAGGATTTCCGCGGCCATTTCCTCCGCTCCGATGTGCCGTCCGCCGGATCATTTTCCTCGTCGAACGAATTGTTCAACAAGATCCAGGAAATCACCCGCCGCACCTTCCTCGCCAACATCGTGAGCGTGCAATCCGACTGCCCGCACCGCGAACGCCTCGGTTACGGCGGTGACATCGTCGCCACCGACAGCGCCTACATGATGAATTTCGACATGGCCGGCTTCTATGCCAAGACCGTGCGCGACTGGTCCGACGCCGCGCGCCCCGATGGAAGTTTCACCGACACCGCTCCCTTCGTCGGCATCCAGTATTGCGGCGTCGGCTGGGCGATGGCGCATCCGAATCTGTTGGAAAAGTCATATCAACATTACGGCGACCGCGATCTGGTCGCCGCGGAAATGCCCGCCGCGATCCGTTGGTTCGACGGTGAGGCCGCACGCCGCGAGAACGGTCTCGTCACCAAGGGTCTCGGCGACCACGAGGCGCTGGTTCCCTCCCGCGGTCCGGTGTTTTCCACCCCGATGTTCATCGCCACCGCGCAACGCATGGCCCGCCTCGCGCGCATCGCCGGGATGGAGGACGACGCCAAACGCTTCGATCAATACGCCGCGGAATCCACCGCCGCATGGCGGAAGAAATTTCTCGATCCGGAAACCGGCAAGGTCGGCGAAGGCACCCAGACCAGCCAGCTCTTCGCGCTCGGTTTCGGCGGCGTGCCGAAGGAGTCGGTCGAAAAGGTCTTCGCCCGGCTCGTCGAAGATCTCAACTCCCCCGAAGACGCGCCCCGCCTCACCACCGGCATCTACGGCACCATGCTTTTGCTGGAGGAACTCTCCAAACGCGGCCGCCACGACCTCGCCTACGCCCTCGCCAACCGCAAAACCTTCCCGTC
>DATISV010000184.1:0-6279 GCA_035468505.1 Luteolibacter sp.
GATGAGCCGGCTGCTCGTCGCCGCGCATTCCGAGCCGGTCCTCGTCTCGTGGAGCGGCTCGATGTTCGAATACCTGATGCCGCTGCTGGTGATGCCGACTTATGAGAACACTCTGTTAGACCATAGCTGCCGCACCTCGGTCAGACAACAGATCGAATACGGCCGGGCGCGCGACGTGCCATGGGGGATCTCCGAGTCCGCCTACAACCGCACCGACCTGCGGATGAACTATCAATACCGGGCCTTCGGCGTGCCGGGGCTGGGCCTCAAGCGCGGCCTGGCGGAGGATCTGGTGATCGCGCCCTACGCCACCGTCATGGCCCTGATGATCGCGCCGCGACAGGCCTGCCAGAACCTGCTGCGGCTGGCGGCCGAGGGCCGCGAGGGAGACTACGGGTTTTACGAGGCCATCGATTACACCCCGTCGCGGGTGCCTCCGGACGAGACCAGCGCGATGGTCCGCTCGTACATGGCCCACCACCAGGGCATGAGCCTGCTCGCCCTGCTCGATGTGCTGCACGATCACCCGATGCAGAAACGTTTCATGGCGTGCCCCCGGCTCAAGGCCGCGGACCTGCTGTTGCAGGAGCGCGTTCCTAAAACCGTGGCCGGTGTCTTCACCGAGGACCTTGGCATCGATCCCACCCGCGACCTGATCAACGAAAGCGAGGCGGCGATCCGCGTCTGCACCAATCCGACCCCGCCGGTGCCGGAGATCAACCTGCTGTCCAACGGAAGCTATCACGTCGCCATCAGCTGCGCGGGCGGCGGCTACAGCCGCTGGCGCGATCTTGCGGTCACCCGCTGGCGCGAGGATGCCACCCGCGACGACTGGGGTATGTTCGTTTACCTGCGGGACGTCACCACCGGCGACATCCGGTCCGTCGCGTTCCAGCCCACGCGTCACCAGATCGACGACTACGAGGCGGTGTTCTCACAATCCCGCGCGGAGTTCAGACAACGGCAGGCGGGATTCGAGGCGCACACCGAGATCTGCGTGTCGCCGGAGGACGATGTCGAGGTGCGGCGGATCACCCTGACCAATCGTCAGTCGGTGCCGCGGGAAATCGAGCTGACAAGTTATGCCGAAGTGGTGCTGGCACCGCCCGCCGCCGAGGCCGCCCATCCGGCTTTCAGCAACCTGTCCGTGCAGACGGAGTTCGATGAGGCCACGTCGGCGATCCTCTGCACCCGCAGGGCGCGTTCGGCCGAAGAGCGCCCTCCCTGGCTGCTCCACCTGATGGTCGGGCAGGGCGGCAGCCAGGGAGAGATTTCCTGCGAGACGGACCGCGCGAAGTTCCTCGGTCGCGGCGGCAGCCCGTCCGCGCCCGCGGCAATGATCCGCGGCGCGGGGCCGCTCTCCAACACCACCGGCCCGGTGCTCGATCCCGCCATTTCCCTGCGCCGCAAGATCACGCTCGCTCCTTATGGAACCGCCGTCGTCAACATCATCCTCGGCGTCACGGAAACCCGCGACGAAGCCTTGTCGCTCATCGAGCAATATCAGGGCACGCGCAGGGCCGAGCGCGCCTTCGACCTGGCATGGACCCACAGCCAGGTGACCCTGCACCACATCGGCGTCACCCCGGCCGAGGCGCGTCTTTACGGCAAGCTTGCCGGAGCCCTGGTCTATGCCGATCCCGCCCACCGGGCGGATCCCTCGGTGCTGCGCAACAACCGCCGCGGCCAGAGCGGGCTCTGGAGCCATGGCATCTCGGGCGACTCGCCGATCGTGCTGCTGCGCATCAGCGATCCGTCAAAACTGGAAATCGTCAGGCAGGTCGTGCGCGCCCACTCCTATTGGCGGATGAAGGGCCTGACCGTCGAGCTGATGATCCTCAACGAGGATGTGTCGGTTTACCGTCAGTCGCTGCAGGACGACATCACCAACCTGATCTCCTCCGGCATCGAGGCCCAGATGCTCGACCAGCGCGGCGGCATCTTCGTGCGGCGCATCGAGCAGGTGCCGCAGGAGGATCTCGTCCTGCTGCAGGCGGTGGCGAGAATCGTCCTCGACGATGAAAAAGGCACCCTCGCCCAGCAAACCGGGCGCGTGGGCCGACGCGTGCCTGCCGTCCCGTCCTTTGTTCCTACTGTTAGGAAAACCGTGGATGTCCCCGCCGCACTGCCTGATAGAAACCTCGCCCACGAGAACGGTTACGGCGGCTTCACCCGCGACGGCCACGAATATGTCATCACCCTCGGGCCGGGCGTTTCCACCCCGGCGCCATGGGTCAATGTGATCGCCAGCCCGTATTTCGGCACGGTGGTTTCGGAAAGCGGCTCGGCCTACACATGGATCGAGAACGCCCACGAGTTCCGCCTCACCCCGTGGAGCAACGATCCGGTGCGCGACACCTCGGGCGAGGCGTTTTACCTCCGCGACGAACAGACCGGGGAATACTGGTCGCCCACACCGTCACCGGCGCGCGGCGACACGCCCTACGTCATCCGTCACGGCTTCGGCTACACGGTTTTCGAACACACCGAAAACGGCATCCACACCGAGCTGTGGATTTACGTGGCGATGGATGCACCGGTGAAATTCGCCGTGCTCAAGACACGCAACGTCTCCGGCCGCCCGCGGCGTCTCTCCGCCACCGGCTATTGGGAATGGGTGCTCGGGGATCTCCGGGAGAAAAGCCTGATGCATGTGCAGACCGAGCTGGATTTCAAAACCAACGCGCTGCTCGCGCTCAATGCCTACAATCATGACTTCCTCGGCAGAATCACCTTCATTGATGTGAACGACAACACCCGCACGCTCACCGGCGACCGCCGGGAGTTCATCGGCCGCAACGGCACCCTCGCCCATCCGGCGGCCATGAAACGCGTGCGCCTTTCCGGAACCACCGGCCCGGGGCTCGATCCGTGCGGCGCGATCCAGGTGACCTTCGATTTGCAGGACGGCCAGGAGCGCGAGACCGTCTTCCGCCTGGGCGTGGGCCGCGACAGCAAGGACGTCGCCGGCCTCATCCAGCGCTTCCGCAAGGTGGACGCCGCACGCGCCGCGCTCGAGGGGGTGTGGGAATACTGGAACCGCACGCTCGGCGCGGTGAACGTGGACACGCCGGACCCGGCGGTGAACATGATGGCCAACGGCTGGCTTCTCTATCAGACACTCGGCTGCCGCGTCTGGGGCCGCTCCGGATTCTATCAGTCCGGCGGCGCCTTCGGTTTCCGCGACCAGTTGCAGGACGTCATGGCGCTCGTCCACGCCGAACCGGCGGTCACCCGCAAGCACATTCTGCTGGCCGCCTCGCGCCAATTCCGCGAGGGTGATGTCCAGCACTGGTGGCACCCGCCGTCGGGGCGCGGCGTGAGGACGCATTTTTCCGATGACTATCTCTGGCTGCCTTACGTGGTCTGCCGCTACGTCGAGACCGTGGCGGACACCGGCGTGCTCGATGAAATGGTTCCCTTCCTCGAAGCCCGCGCGCTCAGGCCGGACGAGGAAGCCTATTACGACCTTCCGAACCGCTCCGAGGAGGCGGCTTCGCTCTATCAACATTGCGTGCGCTCGATCGGGAACGGACTGAAGTTCGGCGAACACGGACTGCCCTTGATCGGGTGCGGCGACTGGAACGACGGCATGAACCTGGTCGGGAAAGAAGGTCGCGGCGAAAGCGTCTGGCTGGCGTTCTTCCTTTACGACGTGCTCACCCGTTTCGCCCCGCTGGCACGGGCGCGGGAGGATCATGATTTCGCCGAACTGTGCCACGCCCAGGCTGAGGAGTTGCGGCGCAACATCGAGAACCACGCATGGGACGGCGAGTGGTATCGCCGCGCATGGTTCGACAACGGCGAACCGCTCGGCTCACACTTGAACCAGGAATGTCAGATCGATTCGCTGCCGCAAAGCTGGTCGGTCATCAGCGGCGCCGGCGATCCGTCCCGCTCCCGCCAGGGGATGGAATCCGTGGACCGGCGGCTCGTCCGCCGCGATGCCGGGTTGATCCAACTGTTCGATCCGCCATTCGACAAGTCCCCGCTCAATCCGGGATATATCAAGGCATACATTCCCGGAGTGCGCGAAAACGGCGGCCAATACACGCACGCCGCGATCTGGACCGCCATGGCCTTCGCCGCCATGGGGGAAAACGAACGGGCGTGGGAACTCTTCACGCTTCTCAATCCCGTCCGCCACGGCGGAACGCCCGAACAAATCGCCATCTACAAAGTGGAGCCATACGTCGTCGCCGCGGACGTCTATGCGGTTGCTCCGCACACCAGCCGCGGCGGCTGGACCTGGTACACAGGCTCCGCCAGCTGGATGTACCGCCTGCTGGTCGAAACCTTGCTCGGCTTGCATCTTGAAGGCGACCGGTTGCGCCTCGACCCACGGCTTCCCGATGCGTGGGACAGTTATAAAATCCACTATCGCTACCGGCAGACGGTTTATCACATCACGATCTCGGCAAGCGCCGATGATTCGTTGAAAACAAATCCGCTCACCCTGGATGGAAGGGAAATCCCCGGCGTGGCCATTCCGCTCGTTGACGATCGGCAGGAACATTATGCCGAACTGAAAATCCGCCCCATGAGTAGGGTTACACCCCATGGTTGAATTCCAGGTGTCGTGGCATTTTGACCGCCTATGACAACTGCTTTGCGCGAATTCCCCGGCCCGTCACGATTGAAGCCGGAACCAAAGGAAAAGGACAAGAACCCCGGCGAGGGGCTGAAGACACCTGAGCACCCTCCGGTCAATGCCCAGATATGGCTGCTCATGCTCCTGCTCGGGGCAAGAGCCGGATAGGCGCCCGGCAAGTTCCGGGTCTCGGCCGACAACCATGGTGGCCGCAGTCCGGGTTCGCGAATCAATGGTACTGGGAAAATATCATGCATCATCCACATTCCAATTCCGCTGTCTGGCGCTTGCGGATCGCAAGCCTGCTGCTGTTGGGAAACCGCATCCTGATTCCGCTCGCCGGCGGAATGCTGCTCGTATCGATTTTCGCCAGTGACCGCGGCCTGATGATGTCCGGATTGGTCCTCGTGATCGTTGGCGTGCTGATGATCATTGCCCAATGGATTGCGGCGTCCGAAGCCGGGTGCCCGTTGTGCAGGACTCCGGTTCTCTCTCCAATGAAATGCATGAAACACCGCAAGGCCAGACGCCTGCTTGGCAGCTACCAGTTGCGGGTCGCCCTGGCGATCATGTTCAAGGAAAGGTTTCGCTGCCCATACTGCAATGAACCCACGGCGATGGATGTGAGGGAAAGACTCCGCGGTTCGAGCCCCCGGGGATCCCGGATGCTCGAATGAAAAGTTCCATTCAAGGATGGAGGCATTCCGGTTCCCGACTCCATCGTCTTGAACGATGATGCCGGTGAGCCGAATCCAATGCTTCTTCCGACTGTCGGGCCCCATACCCGTTGATCCATTGAAAAGGAGAATCAAAGCGCGTTTGAATTCGGTCCAAGGCGGGCTTCAGCGACGCTATGCGGAGTTCTGCCGTTCGTTTCCCCGCTTTGCGAATTTCATGGGATTCATGCGCCGTCGCCGTCGTCCGCTCAGGGCTCTTTTCATGGTTTCCGCCCACGCCCTCGGTTTTGTCTATTCCATCCAGGCGGTGATGCAGACCCGCACCGAGCAGGGCGCGATCGCCTGGGCCTTCGCCCTGAACACGATCCCGGTCGTGGCCCTGCCCGCCTGGTTTGTGTTCGGCAGCAACGAAGTCGAAAACTATCGAAGCACCATGCGTGTGGGAATGGAGGAAGTGCGGCCGCTCGCCGACAAACTCATCAGGAACCTTGACCAGGCCGCTGCCGATCCGGAAAAGATCGAAGACGGAAATACGGGTGCTCCCTCCGATAATCATGGCGAAATTCTAAAACGGCTGGAGGCGATAGGATCCCTTCCCCTGATTGAGGGCAACTCGGCCAAACTGCTTGTGGACGGAGAGGCGACATACCATGCAATTCTCGACGCCGTTTCCGCGGCGGAACGCTACATACTCGTTCAATTCTATATCTTCAGGGATGATCGGATCGGCAAGAGGATTCGTGATGCGCTTGTGGCGAAAGCGCGCGAAGGGGTCGATGTTTTCGTTCTCCTCGACAACCTGGGTTCCAGCGGCCTCTCCGACGGGTTCATCGAATCCATGGAGCGCGAAGGGATGAAGGTGAGGTATGTAATGAATGAGTCGGGAACGGCGAACCGCTTTCAATTGAATTTCCGAAACCACCGGAAAATCGTCGTGGTGGACGGAAAGCGCGGTTTCCTCGGCGGTCTCAATGTGGGTGACGAATATCTCGGAAAGGATCCCAAGCTGAC
>DATISV010000185.1:0-7015 GCA_035468505.1 Luteolibacter sp.
GTGCTTGCCGAGGTGGATGTGCGGGAATGCCTCGCCCAAGCGATCCGCCTGATCGAGCCGCAGGCCAGGCACGCCGGCGTCGCCATTTCCCTATCGAAAATTTCCAAAGTGCCGCGACCGCATATCCAGGCAGACCGTCACCGGCTGGGACAGGTCTTCGGCAATCTCCTGCGCAACGCGATCCAGGCGATGCCCGCCGGCGGCGAAATCACGGCTCTCGTCTCGGAAATCGGCGACGCGGTGGAAGTCATCATCGAAGACCACGGCAAGGGATTCAGTCCGGCGGCGCTCGAACGGCTGGGCGAACCGTTTTTCTCGGAAAAAGAAGGCGGCATGGGATTGGGAATCGCCGTCGCCAGGGAAATCTGCGAAGCGCATGGCGGCCGTCTCGCCGCTGAAAACATGCCACACGGCGGAGCCCGCGTTCGCGCGGTGTTTGCCCGGCATCCCGTCTTTTCTCCACCCGATCGCCCTTCTGCATGACTTCCGCACCCATCCTGATCGTTGAAGACGAGCACGCGCTCGGCACCGCGCTCTCGATGTTGGTGCGTCGTATGGGCCACCTCCCCACCCTCGCCGCCACCGCCACCGCCGGTGGGAAGGCCATCGAGGAAACGGAATTTTCCGCCTTGGTGCTCGATATCGGACTGCCCGACATGAGCGGACTGGAATTTCTCAGAAACCTCCGCAAATCGCAGCCCGCGCTGCCGGTCCTGGTCATCACCGCCCATGCCACGCTCGACCATGCCATCGATTCGCAGAAATCCGGCGCCACCGCCTACCTGACCAAGCCGCTCCACCCGCGGCATTTCGAACAGACGCTTGAAGGACTGCTTGCCTCGCGTTCCGGCGCAATGTCCAGGCCCGCGCCGCCGGAAAACAAAACCGCCACCCTCATCGGCGCGGCACCTTGCCTGCGCGACGCCTTTCTCGGTATCGCCCGCGCCTGCGCCGGCGACGTGCCCGCCCTGATCACCGGTCCCAGCGGCTCGGGAAAAAGCCTCACCGCCACCGTGATCCATGCCCACAGCGCACAATCCAGCCAGCCGCTCCGAACACTCGACTGCGCCGCGATCCATGAATGGAGCGCGGACTTCAGTCCGCCCGGCACCCTGATCCTTGATGAAATCACCACCCTGAGACCTGATCTCCAGTCCTCCCTTGCCACCTGGCTGGCCGGCCCGCGGGAAAACCGCCCGCGCATCCTCGCCACCACCACCCGCGACCCGCGCGAAGCACTCGAATCAGGCATCCTCCGCGAGGACCTGTTCTACGCCCTCAGCGCGCTGATCATCCCGCTGCCCCCGCTCCGCGAACGCAGCGGCGACATCCCCGCGCTCAGCGATTACTTCATCGGCCTGCACGGCGGGGTTTCCTCGCCCGTCCTCACCCCTCCGGTGCTCGCCGCCCTGCAAGCCTATCCCTGGCCCGGAAACGTCCGCGAGCTGCGCCATGTGCTCGATTGCGCGCTCGCCCTCTGCGGCGGCGGACCGGTCTATCCAAGCCACCTCCCGCCGCACGTCGCCGCCGCAGCCACCACCACCGGCGAAGCCGCCCCCGGCGAACTCGACGCCGTGCTCTCCCGCTGGCTCGACGCGCAACTCGCAGTCCCGGAAAGCGATCTCCCGGCCTACGACGCGCTGCTCGAGCAAATCGAATCCATCATGCTCCGCCACCTGCTCGACCGCCACGAGCACCGCCCCACCCGCCTCGCCGCCGCGCTCCGCATCCACCGCGCCACCCTGCGCCAGAAACTCAGGCGGCTAGGACTGCAGGGCGAGGATGGGTGAACACGGTCAAAATCCATCCATCCTCAGCCGCCCGCGGACAAAAACCGTCCATTTCGGCGGATTGACGCGGCAGAGGACGATCGCGCTCAATCGGGCGCACATGAAAATCCACCCGTTGTTTCTGTTAGCCTCCGCCACGCCCGCCCTTGCTCAGGATTTTCTTTCGCCCCTGATCGTCACCGCCTCTCGGTTCGAGCAAACAGAGCAGTCCGTGGCGTATTTCACCACCTCGCTCGATTCGGATTACCTGCTTGAAAACAACCGCCGCACGCTGCCCGAGGCGCTGCAGTTCACACCCGGCGTGCTGGTCCAGAAGACGGCCAACGGCCACGGTTCGCCGTTCATCCGCGGCTTCACCGGCCGCCAGAACCTGCTGATGGTCGATGGCGTGCGCCTCAACAACTCCACCTGGCGCGGCGGTCCGGTCCAATACTGGAACACCGTGGATCCGTTCTCCATCGACCACATCGAGCTGGTCCGCAGCCAGGGTTCGGTGCTCTACGGCTCGGACGCCGTGGGTGGCACGCTCAACGCCTTCAGCAAATCCTCCGGCTTCATGGGCGAGGGGGACGGCGCATTCCACCGCGGCTCAGCCTACTATGAATATCGGACCAACGGCGAGGGCTCGCACATCGGCCGCGTCGAGAGCGCCTTCGGCCAGGGCGGCAAGTGGGGCGTCCACCTCGGATTCTCCGCCAAGGACTATGGCGACATCGAGGACGACGCCGTGGGCCGCATGAAAAACACCGGCTACCCCGAGCAGAATCTCGATTTCCGCTTCGACATGGCGCTTTCCGAGCGCGTCAACCTCACACTGGCCTACCAGTACGTGGATCAGGACGATATCTGGCGCTGGCACCGCACCCGCTTCAACCCCGGCTGGACCCACGACAATCACGTCGCGACAGGCGGCACATTTCTCACTGAAACCTACGATCAGGAACGCTCGCTGGCCTACCTGAAACTGACCGGCGAAAATCCCGGGCAGGACGCCTTCATCCGCCGCTGGCACACCACCCTGAGCTGGCAGAAAACCCAGGATTCCACCGACAACCTGCGCACGCCGACCGACCGCCGTCAGGGACTCATCGATCTCGACACCTACGGGCTCGATGTCGGATTCGAATCTGAAATCGGACCCGGCACACTGGTTTACGGGTTCGACTATTACCACGACGAGGCGGATAGCGCCGCCTATCGCAACGGGGCTCCCAGACCCGACAGCCGCCCGGTCGCGGACGGCTCCACCTACCAGTTGCTCGGGGCCTACACGCAATACGAATGGCGGCCCGTGGAACCGCTCAAGATCAGCGGCGGCGTGCGCTCCACCTATGCGGAAGCGGAGTGGGACGCCTATCGCGCTCCCGGCGCGCCGGCCGACATTTCCGGCGAGGGCGACTGGAACGATCTTTCCGCCAGCTTGCGTGCGCTTTGGGACGTCAACGATTGCTGGTCGCTTTACGCCGGAGTTTCCCAGGCCTTCCGCGCGCCCAACCTGAACGACCTGACCGGCAACACGGTCTCGCGCGGCGGCGAACAAGGACTCGGCTCACCGAACGTGGACCCGGAAAAATACCTCACCGCCGAACTCGGCACCCGCTATGGCAACGAAAGCTTCGGAGTCTCGTTCGCCGCCTTCTACACCTGGAGTCGCGATGCGATCATCGGCGAACCCGGCCCGCTGCCGAACACCACGGTCGCCACCAACGGCGGCAGCGGTTACGTCTATGGCTTCGAGGCCGGGGGATTCTGGAACCTCAACCCGTGTTGGACACTCAGCGCCATGGCCGGATGGAACGAAGGCAAGAGCGACAGCCCCACCACCGGCGAGCGCTGGCTCAGCCGCCAGCTTCCCTTCACCGGCTCCGTGGCCCTGCGCTGGACCCATCCCGGCGAGCGTCTCTGGATAGAAGGCCGCGTGCTCGGAGCGGTCACCGAGGACCGCGTCGATCCCGCCGACCAGGCCCGCGACCCGCAGCGTATTCCCACCCACGGCACGCCCGGATACCTCGTCACCTCGCTGCGCGCCGGCTGGCGGGTCAACGACCACCTGGAACTGAACTGCGGTCTGGAAAACATCGCCGATGACGATTACCGCAACCACGGCTCCGGCCAGAACGAGCCGGGATTCGGAGCGGTTTTCGGTGCCAAGGTGCTGTGGTGATTTCCTCCTTGCCCCACCGTTCGCCGGGGGTACTTTCTCCCATACCCCCGGCGCGCGTTTCGTCCGTCGCGGGGGCATGCAAACCCGGGGAAGCGATTCCCCAATCCATAAAAACCGATACATAACAAAACCATGAAAACGCAAAAAAACATGCGCGGCGGTTTCACCCTGGTGGAGCTGCTCGTCGTCATCGTCATCATCGCGGCGCTCGCCGGCCTGGCCGCTCCGCAGATCATCAAACACCGCAAAAAGGCCGACCAGACCGAAGCGGTGAGCAACGCCCGCCAGGTAGGCATGGCCTTGTTCGAATTCGAAACCGCCTACGGCAGTTTCCCGGATTCAACCACCGCCGAGGATGTGACTGAAAACACCCAGTCCCCGCTCTCGCTCGCCGGCACCACCGCCAACGACTACTTCCGCCAGCTTCTGGCCACGGAAATCGCCTCGTCCGAGGAGATCTTCTATGCCAAGTCAGGATACAGCAAGAAGCCGGACAACGTGTTCAACACTTCCGAGGATGCGCTTGCCCCCGGCGAGGTCGGCTTCGGCTACATCATGAATGGCGAGCGGGCGCTCAGCTCCGCAGGCAACCCCGCCCGTCCGGTGGCTGGCGCTCCGCTGAAGTTCCCGTTCGAATCCGGCCAGTTCGACAGCGACTACTACGACGCCCGCGCCGTGGTGCTGCGCATCGACAACAGCGTGCAGTCGCTGCAGATCGTCAAGAGCACCGGCCTCGCCATGATGGGCGGCGGCAAAAACCTGCTGCAAACCGGCGAGGACACCATCTGGGGCTCCAATATCACCCCCCTTATGGTGAATCCGGATGCCGTTGAATAAACTTCAGCAAAAGCATCTGTCTCAGTAATCCGCCGGGAGGTCCTTCGGGGCCTCCCGGTTTTTTCGCGCCTGCTGCTTTTCGCCGGCCGCATCCCACTATCTGCTTTCCATCGAGCGCCCGCTCCATTAACCCGTGCACACCTCATCGACCCCATTTCCATGACGCTAGCCGAACTCCAAGAACTCCACTCCCTGCCGTTTTTCGATCTCATCCAGCGCGCCCGCGAGGTGCACGGGAAATTCTGGCCGGACGGCAAGATCCAGCTCTGCACGCTGCTCTCGATCAAAACCGGCGGCTGCTCGGAAGACTGCGCCTACTGCGCCCAGTCCGCACGCTACAAAACCGAACTGGAAAGCCACGTCCTGATGGAGCGCGAGGAGGTGATGAAACACGCCCGCGCCGCCAGGGAAAACGGCTCCACCCGCTTCTGCATGGGGGCCGCATGGAAGGGCGTGCGCGGCGGCACCAAGCGCTTCGAGCAGGTGCTCGACATCGTCCGCGACGTCTCCGCGCTCGACATGGAAGTCTGCGTCACCCTCGGCGAACTCGGACCCGATGAGGCCGCCCAGCTCCGCGACGCCGGCGTGACCGCCTACAACCACAACCTCGACACCTCGCCCGAGCACTACCCGAACATCGTCTCCACCCACACCTACGAAGACCGCCTGCGCACCATCCGCAATGTCCAGGACGCCGGCATCTCGGTCTGCTGCGGCGGCATCCTCGGCCTCAGCGAGACGATCACCGACCGTCTGCGTCTGTTGGAGGTGATTTCGAACTTCAACCCGCAGCCCGAGAGCGTGCCGATCAACTCGCTGATGCCGATGCCCGGCACGCCGTTGGCGGAAAACCCGCAGGTCGATCCCTTCGACCTCGTCCGCATGATCGCCTGCGCGCGCATCGCCGTACCGCGCGCCAAGGTCCGCCTCTCCGCCGGCCGCACCCGCCTCTCCGACGAAATCCAGGCGCTGTGTTTCCTCGCCGGAGCCAACTCGATTTTCTACGGTGAAAAACTCCTCACTGCGGACAACCCGGAAATGGCCAAGGACCGCGCGCTGCTTGCCAAGCTCGGCCTCGAAACTCTGGAACCGAATCCCGCGATGGAGGCTCCGGAAATCGATCCCCTCGCACCCGCCTGCCCGTCGCCGGATGGACATGTCCACCAAGAATGCGCGACGACCTGCTGCGGTTGAGCACCTATCTCCGGCACCGCCATGAAAGCACCGTTGTTTCCCGAAGCCCTGTTGGAAAAAGTCCGCGCCAACCCGGTTGTCGCCGTGGTGGTGATCGATGACGCCGCCTCCGCCGTGCCGCTGGCCCGCGCCTTGCTTGAAGGCGGCATTTCCGCCATCGAACTCACCCTGCGCACGCCCGCCGCACTCGACGCGCTCAGCGCCATCCGCGCGGAATGCCCCGAAATTCTTGTCGGCCTTGGCACGGTGCTCACGACCGATCAGGTGAAGCAAGCCGTCGAGCGCGGCGCGTCCTTCGCCGTTTCACCGGGCCTCAATCCGGAAGTCGTGCGTGCCGCCGCCGCCGCCGGACTGCCGTTCGCCCCCGGCATTGCCACACCCAGCGACATCGAGGGCGCGCTGTCCCTCGGCTGCCGCCTGCTGAAATTCTTCCCCGCCGGTCCGTCCGGCGGCATCGCCTATCTCAAATCGATCGCCGCCCCCTACGCCCACCTCGGCGTGGAATACATCCCGCTCGGCGGCCTCGATGCCGGCAATTTCACCGATTACCTCGCGCTCGACTGCGTGCCCGCCGTCGGCGGCTCGTGGATCGCCCCGCGCGATCTCATCAAGCGCCAGGACTGGAAAACCATCACCCGCAACGCGCGCGAGGCGGTTTCCAAGGTGGGAGCGGTTTGAGTGGGCACTTTTCCCCTCTCGCCCGTTCGCTTCGCCCGGTTCACAGACAGGCCAGCCCCTCGGTTTCGGCGGCGGCGATCAAACGCATATCGGCACAGGCAAATGCAAGGTCGCGTGCACCCGCGGCCTCAAGCGATAGCGCGGCGGCAAGCTGAAGGCTGTCGGCGGCACGGAGCGGATGGGTGCGGAGAAGCCGAACGGCAAGCTTGCGCAGGGCGGCTGTCGGATTGACCTCGTGCCATGCGTGTGAGAGATCCGCGAGGCGCTCGCGGGCGAGCCGCGTCGCCGCAGCATCGATGGATCCCTCGCGCAATCGGCGTTGAAGCGCGGATTCAATTTCAACCGGAGTGGT
>DATISV010000186.1:0-2982 GCA_035468505.1 Luteolibacter sp.
GGAAGGACCGCCCACCATGGTGCTGATGGTGATGGTTTCGCCGGACCCGATGGTGTGGAGCGAGCCTGTGGTCTCGACTATCGGCCTGGGAGTACCTCCCCATGCCGCGAAAAGATTGAGGGCCGAGGATCCGTCGACACCGTTGTTCAGAAGGTCAGCTCCTCCTTGAGTTTTCGACCAGCCTATAAGATCCACTGTGGGTCCCGTCGTGCTGTCGCTGTAAGTGGCCGAACCACCACTGACGGTCAGGCTGGTGGGAGAGGTCGGATTGGGGATGCTGGAAAGCCATGGCACATAAGCGCTACCTGGGATCGATGCGGTGACGGTAGTGCTGCCGGGTTTGTAGAGCAGGAAGTCACCGCCCAGAATCACGGCTGCCTGAGACGGAATAGCGAAAGCAAGAAGGGCGAGAACCGTAGGATAGAAATTCATTTTCATGAACGGGAGGAAGTGGAGGTTGTGCCTACAAAGATTCGATTTAGCCATGGGGCTTTTCAGCAAATACGGTCGAGCGAAGCAACGCCCGCCTCGCATTACAAGTCGGAATTTACAGTGCTCCCAAATTCCGACAAGAACCACCACGCCCGGCCGTATGCATGGCGCGTGCAGGCATTCTGCAAAACCCACATCCGCGATGAAGCACACAACCCAACGCCGCACATTTCTCAAAACCACCGCTGCGGCCGGTCTTTTTCAGATCGTGCCGCGCCACGTGCTCGGCGGCCCGGGCCATACGCCGCCGAGTGAAAAGGTGAACATCGCCGGCATCGGCGTCGGGGGGATGGGCCACAACAATCTTGGTGCCTGTAGTGCACAAAACATCGTCGCACTCTGCGATGTGGACCACCGCTATGCCGCGAAAACCTTCAAGGCGTTTCCTGACGCGGCGGCCTACAAGGACTATCGCGTGATGCTGGAAAAACAGAAGGACATCGACGCCGTGCTCATCGCCACGCCCGACCATACGCACGCGGTGATCAGCATGGCGGCGATGCAGCTTGGCAAACACGTCTTCTGCCAGAAACCGCTCACCCATGACATCTACGAGGCTCGCATGCTGGCCAAGGCGGCGAAGGAAACCGGCGTCGTCACCCAGATGGGCATTCAGGGCCATTCGCAGGAGGGCCTGCGGCTGATCTGCGAGTGGATTTGGGACGGCGCGATCGGCCCGGTGCGCGAGGTCGATGCCTGGTGCAGTCTTTCCTACGCGCCGCATGGCCATGCGTATTGGAGTTCGCCGCTGAATGATCGGCCGAAGCAAGGGATGCCGCTGCCGGAAGGTCTCGATTGGGATTTGTGGCTCGGGCCGGCACCGGTGCGGCCCTATCACAGTTGTTATCATCCCTTGGTCTGGCGTTGCTGGTGGGACTTCGGCTGCGGCATGATGGGCGACCGCGGCGCGCACACGCTGGATTCGGTTTTCGCCGCGTTGAAACTCGGCGCGCCGCTTTCGATCGAAGGCTCCGGCATCGTTGGCGGGAATGCCGAGGTGCATCCGGACAAAGCGGTCGTGACGTATCATTTCGCGGAGCGTGAAGGGTTCCCGCCGCTCAAGCTCACATGGTATGAAGGCCAGGAACCGCCGCGCCCGGCCGGACTGGAGGAAGGTCGCAATCTCTATGAGCAAGGCGGTGTCATTTTCAAAGGCGAGAAGGGATCCATCATGTGCGGCGTTTACGGCAACAGTCCGCGGCTTTTTCCCGAGTCCGCGATGAAGGCCTACCAGCGCCCGGAGAAAACGCTGCCGCGCATCAAGGGCAGCCACGAGCAGAATTGGATCGACGCCATCAAGAGCGGCGGCAAGGCCAGCGCGGACTTCGACTATTCCGGTCCCTTGACCGAACTCGCCCTGCTCGGCAACCTCGCCAAGCGTTTCCCGGACAAGAAGTTGCTTTGGGACAACGAACACATGAAAGTCACCAATCACGACGAAGCCAACGAATGGGTCCGCAGGCCGTATCGCGATGGTTGGTCGCTTTGAAATTCATTCTAATCCATAACGAATCATGAAAACCATACCCCGCATCCTCGCCCTGGCTTCCACCATCCTCCTGTCGCCCGTCCATGCCGCGGACGACGGCTTTGTCGAAATGTTCAACGGCAAGGACCTCACCGGTTGGAAGACCACCGGAAACTGGATGATCGAGGAGGGCAACGTGCTCACCCTGAAACCTCGCCCCGGCGAATCCGGCTGGAAGCGGTTCAACGATTACATCGCCACGGAAAAGCAATACGGCGACTTCATCCTCGACCTCGAATTCAAGTTCGACCCGAAAGGCAATTCCGGCGTGTTCCTGCGCGTCGGCGATCTCAAGGATCACGTCAACAGCGGCTTCGAAATCCAGATCCTCGACACCCATGGCGTGGAAAAACCCGGCCACCACGACTGTGGCGGCGTCATCAGGACCCAGGGCCCGTCCAAGAACATGGTGAAACCCGCCGGCGAGTGGAACCGATATATCATTACATTGAAGGGCAGCCACCTGACCGTCGTCCTCAACGGCGAGGAAATCCAGAACCTCGATTTGTCCAAATCCGCGATGAAGGACCGCCCGATGAAGGGCCACATCAGTTTCCAGGACGAGGCCAAGCGAGTCTGGTACCGAAACGTCCGCATCAAGGAACTCTGAACCGCGGCCGATGAGCCCCTTTTGTCCGCATGACCCGTTCGCCGCCGCCCGCGAAAAAGACGGCGTGCTGGTGAACGATTTCAACGGCGAGCCGATACCGATGATCCTGCGCCATGCGGACGTGCGCGAGGCGGCCAAGGACTGGGAAACCTACAGCTCCGACGCGCCGTTCCGCGTGCCGATTCCTTCCGAGGAAAACGTGCGCAGCGTCCGCCAACTGCCGATCGAAACCGACCCGCCGGACCACACCGACTACCGCGCCATCGTCGAGCCGTTTTTCAAGCGCGCGCTCAAACCGGATTTCATCGCGCGGAGCGAGGCGATCATCGATGACGCGCTGATGGATGCGATA
>DATISV010000187.1:0-1704 GCA_035468505.1 Luteolibacter sp.
TACACCGCCTTCAAGGCCGATAAGGAAAACTGGACCAACTGGCACGAACGCCTGATCGAAAACTACCTGCCCTTCACCGTGCTGGTCTTCGTCGCCGTGGCCATCGGCGGCGCGGTGCAGATCATCCCCTCGCTCATCGTCAACCGCGAGAAGAACATCGAGGGCCGCCTGCAGGAACTCTACACCCCGCTCGAACTCGCCGGTCGCGACATCTATGTATCGGAGGGATGCTATAACTGCCACTCGCAGATGATCCGCACGCTGGTGCCCGAAGTGATGCGCTATGGCCGCGCCGGTGTGGACGATGATTACTCGCACCTCGGCGAGTCGCTCTTCGACCACCCCTATCAATGGGGCTCCAAGCGCACCGGCCCGGACCTCGCACGCGAGGGTGGCCCGATCGCCGCGGGTGCGGAATACATGCGCACCGGCCTCCGTGGCAACGACTGGCACTACAACCATTTCCTCAACCCGCGCGCCATCACCCCCAACTCGAACATGCCGTCCTACCCGTGGTTGTTCGAAAACGACACCGATATCAAGTCCATCCACAACCGCATCAAGGTGCAGCGCAAGCTCGGCGTTCCGTGGCCCGCCATGACCCGCGACGAAGTCGATGGCAAGGCGCTCGCCCAGGCCCGCGAAATCGCCGAGTCGCTCAAGAACGTCGTCACGCTGCCCGGCAAGCCGGACCTCAAGGGCGACGCGCTCGTCATGGAGCTGGAGAAAAAGCAGGTCATCGCGCTCATCGCCTACGTCCAGAAGCTCGGCGCGCACCGCGAGGTGACCAAGGAGAAGCCCGGCCCCGTGCCGCTGGATCCCGACTCCTACCGCCGCACTTCCACCACCAAGCCCGCCACACCCTCCGCAGCCAACCCCTGATCCGCCATGTTCAAGCGCATTCTGGTAGAAGGTTGGGCGCATTTCGTTCCCATCGTCTCAGTCTGCATCTTCTTCACCGTCTTCCTCGTGGTTTCCGTCCGCGCGCTGCGCCTCAAGAAATCCGAACGCGAGCGCCTCGCCGCAATGCCACTGGAATCCAACGACCCATCCTCTGAATCACAACACTGACACCTCCATGAGCCAGGAACCCAAACGCGGCCATTTCGCCAAGGAAAAGGGCGAGGTCATCCTCCGCGAGCACGAATTCGACGGCATCCAGGAATACGACCAGAAACTGCCCAACTGGTGGCTCTTCACCTTCTACGGCGCGGTCGTCTGGTTCATCGCCTACTGGGTGCTTTACTATCACACCGACACCTTCAAGTCCGACCACGAAAAAGTCAGCGCGCGCATCGTCGCCATCCAGCAGGCGAAAGCCGCCGAGCTGGAGAAAACCCTCGCCTCGCTCGATGACTCGACACTCGTCCACGAATGGGCCGCCAAGCCCGATGTCGTCGCCGCCGGCGAAGCCACCTATCTCCAAATCTGTTCCGCCTGCCACGCCCCCGACCTCAGCGCCACCATGCAGGCCGGCACCACCGTCGTGCCGCTGCCCGGACTGCCGCTCAACGACGGCGAATGGAAATTCGGCGGCAAGCCGCTGGACATCTTCAAGATGATCAATAGCGGCTCGCCCCCGGAAAGCGACGGTCACAACGGCACCAAAATTCAGCCCGGCGGCGGCGCCAGCCTCAGCCCTAAACATGTCGCCGAAGTCACCGCCTACCTGATCTCCCGCCTGCCCGACGAGTTCAAGGACAT
>DATISV010000188.1:0-7893 GCA_035468505.1 Luteolibacter sp.
AGGAAGCAGGGAAAGCGCGGCTGCCAGCCGGTGGCGGCGAGTTTGGCGTTGGAGACGCGCTTGTGCGTCCAGCCGCGCTTGCGGTTGAGGTCTCGCGGGCCGGTGGGCGGCAGCGGGCGGTCGAAGATCCGGGCGAGCGCCTGGTAACATTCCAGTTGGGTCAACGGTGTGGAGTCGCAGACGTTGAAGATTTCCCCGCGGATGCCGCGGGTGGCCAGATGGAGGAGCGCGCGCGCGGCGTCGTCGCGGTGGATCTGGTTGAAGTAACGCCGGCCGTCTTCTTCGATGACCGCCGCGCCGGTCAGGAATTTTTTCAGGATCACGCTGCGTTCCGGGCCGTAGATTCCGGAGAGTCTGGCGACGATGCCGCCGGCCGCGAGGGTGATGTCCTCCGCCTCGCGCAGGAGCCTGCCGGTTTCGCGATCCGGTTGTGCCGGGCTTTGTTCGGTGACCACGGAGCCATCGCATTGGGCGTAAACCGAGGTGCTGGAGGTGAACAGCAGCGGGACGCCCGGCTGCGTTTCTATCAGATTCCGGCAGCCATCCACATACACGCGCCGGTAGGCCTCCGCGCCGCCGCGGCCCGATGCCGCGCAGTGGACGATGAAATCCGCCGCGGGCAGACGCGCGACACCCGCCGGATCGCCCACGTCGCAGGCCAGCGCGCCGGCGCCGCCGGAGAGCGAGCAGGCGGTGACTTCCCAGCCGGCGGCGGTGAATTGGCGCGCCACTTCGCGACCGAGGTATCCGTGGCCAATGAGCAGGAGTTTCATGCCGCCGCCAATGGAGCCGCCGTGCGGCGGGAAATCAAATCATCCGTGCGGATCACGGCTGGATGAGGACCAGCGAGCCGTTGTTCACCCAGTTGGCCACCTCGATGGGCACCCAGCGCAGTTCGAAGCGCTTGCCCCACGAGTCCGAGACGGCGATTTCGCCGGTCTTGTCGTTGTAGCCGATGATCATGCAGAGGTGGTAATTGTCGGAGGGTTTTTCGCGCTTTTCGAAATCCTCCTTCACGGATTTCAGCCATTCGGCATGGCCTTCGCCGCCGCGGGTGTCGGTGTTCTTGTCGGCGACCTCGTTGTATTCCGGCATCGAGCACATGCGCCACAGCACCGGGATTCCGGAATCGATGTGGCGCTGCACATCGCGGATGCGCAGGTCCTTGACGGCGATGTCGCGCAGCCGCCGGCCCTTGCGGTAAACCTGCGAGCGCAGGTTGTCGATGAGCAGCTCGACCACGGTGCCGCCACCGGCTCCGGACTGGCCGACCATGGCCAGCAAGTACATGTCCGCCTCCACGCCCATGTGGCGCATCGCGCGCTCGAAGGTGGCTGGCACGCAGTAGCCCTTGGGTCCCTGGTCCACCATCGGGATGCCGCTCACCCACACGTCGCCGTTGTCCTCGCGGCGGACGGAATTTTCCAACCGGGCGCGCACTACCTCGTCCGGCACCCGCTCGCTGCGGCCACCGGCATCGGCATACTCGCTTGGCACCACCTGCACCGAGACGTATTCCTCCTCGACGAGCGAGAGCAGGAACGAGTGGTCGTTCCAATCCCAGCGCAGCGCGGTGCGGCGCGTGCCGGTGTCGCCGAAACGCTGGCTCTCCCCCTCGCCCAGCGCCTTGGCGAGCGCTTTCTGGATCAAATCGTGGTCGCGCTGCATCGCGTCGGCCAGGCTGGTCGGTTCTTCCGGGCCGCCCTTGTTGTTGAAGTGATCGGTGGCGAAGCCGACCTTGCTGCCGTAGTCGCCCTTGTTGGCGAAGACGATGGAGAGCGACTCCGCCTTGCCTTCCGCATTGGAATACAGCGCCACCGAGTAGGGCACCGCGCCGAAGAGCTTGTAGCCCGGCGCGCGCACGGCCGCGTAGAGCCGCCAACTGCTGCCCACGGGCGACTCGCTTTCGAGCGGCAGTTGCATGGCCGCGGCGATCTCCTCGGCCTTGCGACCTGTGAAGTTGTCATCGGTGAAGGCCGGGAAACCGAGCGCTTCGTTCACCGCCTTGGCCGCATCCGCGTTCTTCGCCTCCTGCGCCACGATGTAATCGCGGTCGTCCTTCGAGAACCGTTCCACCGGCACCCTTGCGGTGCTGCCATTGGGGAGCTTGAGAATCACCTGCTCTTCCTCCAGTCCGACGAATTTCGCCTTCACCGTGCGTCCCGTGACATCCTTGAACTCGCGGAATTCTCCGGCGGCCAGTGACGCCGTGATGGCCAGCGATGCGATCACCCGATGGAACGTGCGGAATGTGGAGTTGCGGAACGGAGCGGAATTCATGTCGGATTTCACGTTTGGGGACAAACTCGCGGCGGGTCGCCGGTCCGTCGAGGATTTTCCATGGCCCCGGCTGCCGGAGGACCGTCATTGGCCGTCGGCACTCGGCTCGGGCACGAAGACCGGCTGGATGTCCTCGGTGGTGAAGCGGACGGCGATCTGGTAGTCGTCGCCCTCGCGCGCCGAGCCCAGCATCGCGGTGCCGCGGTCCTCCAGTTTCCAGAGATGGGTGGCGCTCATGCTGTGGTCCTGGAGCGTCGCGATCTCAAGCTTGCCATTCGCCTGTATCGGCTGCCCGTGCCGCGTGCTGAGCAGGTCGATGAAATCCTTCCAGCACGCCTGCATTCGCGCCTCCATTCCGTCTCCGGTGATCGGCGCGGTGCGCAGGATGATCTCGTTGAGTCCACCCTCCTCGCTCCAGTCGAAGTACAGCGATGCCTCGGACCCGCCGATTTTCCCCACGGTCTGGAAAACGCCGTTGAGTCCGGTGCGCGCGAGCATGGTTTCCGGCAGCGTCATTTTCACCAGGCCGCTCGCCTTGAGCTTTTCCACCACCTGCTCGCGGTTGTCGCCGAATTCGATCACTTCAACCACCTGCGTGGCCGGCGGAGGTGGCATTTCGGCTGGCAGCGGGTGCCGCGTGTCGAGCCACTCGCGGTCGTCGCGGTGGATCTTTTCGAGCGGGATGCTCACCTCGCTTTGGTCAGAACGGCGGAGAGTGACGCTGGTTTCGTCGCGCTTCACGAACACGGCCTCGATGGATTTCGTGCCCTCCGCGTTGCGCCACACGCGCGTCTCGGCGGCAAGCAAGACGGCTGAGACGAGGAAATGGACGGCGAGAATTCTGAAGATCATGCGCAATCGGCGGCAAACCGCGGACAAATGATACATTGCCGCCCGCTTGATTCAAGCGGCGGGATGGATGCCATGACGGCCGCTCAGCCGGTGACCCGCATCGGCATCAGCACGTAGAGGAAGGTGCCTTCGATGCGCAGCACGCCGGGGCTCATTTCGTCGATCAGGTCGAGATAGACGTCGTCGCTGTCGAGCGCGCGCAGCGGAGCCTGAAGGAACTCGGGGTTGAAGGCGATCTGCATCGACGGGCCTTGATAGATCACGTCGAGCGATTCCTGCGCTTCGCCGACGTCGGGCGAGTTGGCGGTGACTTCGATGCGGTTCTCGCCGAAGACGAGTTTCACCGAGTTCGATTTCTCCGAGGAGAGCAGCGAGACGCGGCGGACGGTTTCGAGCAGCGCCTCGCGTGGAATGACGACGCGCTCGTTGCTGTCGCCGGGGATGACCTGGCGGTAGTTCGGGTAGTTGCCCTCGATGAGTTTGCTGCACAGCAGGGTGTCGCCGATGGAGAAGGAGATCTGGCTGTCGCTGAGTTTGACGATCACGTCGCCGTTCTCGCCGAGCAGGCGCTGGAGTTCCTGCACGGCCTTGGAGGGGACGATCACGTCGGACTCGTGGGAGGCGGGGAATTCGAGGTCGGCATCGACCATGGCGAGGCGTCGGCCGTCGGTGGCGACGAGCGTCATCTTGCCGTCGCGGAACGAGGTGAAGATGCCGTTGAGCACGTAGCGCGTCTCGTCGGTGGAAATGGCGTAGGAGGTTTTCTTGAGTCCGTCGCGCAGGGTGACCTGCGGGATTTTGAACTCCTTGGCACCCGCGAAGTCGGGCAGCGGCGGGAACTCGGCCACGCCGAGGCCGATGATCTTGAAGAACGACGGGCCGCTGCGGATCGAGGCGTGGTTTTTCGCGTCCACGGAAACCTCGATCTCGCTGGCGGGAAGTTCGCGCACGATGCTGACGAGGCGCTTGGCCGGCAGGGTGGTGGAGCCTTCTTTCTCAATCTGGGCCTCGACCGAACCGGTGATCCCCACATCCAGGTCGGTGGTGGTGAACTGGAGCCGGCCGTCCTTGGCGACCAGCAGCACGTTGGAAAGGATGGGAAGTGTGGTGCGCGAGCTGACCACGTGCTGGACTTTCTGGAGGCCGTCGAGAAACGCTTCCTTGGAGATTCGGAACTTCATGAATGGGAGCCGGGGTGTTGAACGGCGCGAGTTTCCCCTTTGCCGTCCCCTTGGCAAGTCTTCTGTGAACTTCCGTGAAGAATCCCGCGGCTCGTTGGCGGTCAACGCCGGAGACCGGCCTCGATGCGCTCGACGACCTCCTTCATGCCGGGCTCGCCGACGATTTTTTCGGCCACTTTCTTGCACGCGTGGATCACGGTGCCGTGGTCGCGTCCGCCGAAGGCCTCGCCGATTTCCATCAGCGAGCCCTTGGTGAGCGTGCGGCTCAGATACATGGCCACCTGGCGCGGAAACGCGATGCTCGCCGGGCGGCGGCGGCTGGTCATGTCGGCGAGGCGGACGTCGAAATGTTCGGCCACGGCCTTCTGGATGGCGTCGATGCTGACCTGACGGCTGGCTTCCTCGCGCAGCAGGTCGCGCAGCAGGTGCTCGACCTTGTCCACGGTGACGGACTCGCCGGCCAGCGAGGCGAAGGTGGCCACGCGCATCAGGGCACCTTCGAGGCGGCGGACGTTGGTGCGGATTTTCTCGGCCAGAAAAATCAGCACGCTTTCATCGACGCGCACCTTCCAGTCGTGCGACTTCTTGCGCAGGATGGCGAGGCGGGTCTCCATCTGCGGCGGCTGCAGCTCGACGGTGAGGCCGCACTCGAAACGCGAGACGAGGCGGGGCTCGAGGTTCTTGATTTCGCAGGCCGGGCGGTCGCAGGTGAGGACCACCTGGTTGCGGCCGTCGAGCAGGGTGTTGAAGGTGTGGAAAAACTCCTCCTGCGAGCGCTCCTTGCCGGCCAGAAACTGGACGTCGTCGATGAGCAGCACGTCCGAGCTGCGGTAGCGGCGGCGGAATTTCTCAATGTCGCCGCGGCGCACGGTGTCGATGAACTCGTTGATGAATTTCTCGCAGGTGAGATAAACGACGCGCGCGGCGGGACGGCGGCGCAGGATTTCCTGGCCGATCGACTGCATCAGGTGCGTCTTGCCGAGGCCGGGGCCGCCGTGGATGAAGAGCGGGTTGTAGCCAATGCCGGTCTTGTTGGCGACCGCCTGGCAGGCGGCGTAGGCGAACTGGCTGTTGGTGCCGACCACGAAGCTGGCGAAGGTATAGGCCGGATTGAGGCCGGTGGCCTTGATGCGGCGGTCGAGCGCCTCGCCTTCGAGCGCGACGGATCTTCTAACAGACGTTTTCGGGGCCGAGCCGTTGGCGTGGCCGTTGTGCGACGGGGCATCGGCCGCGCCGTTTCCCGAGACGATCATGCGCACTTCGCGGATGTGCTCGTGCACCGAGTTCACGGCCATCCGCAACTCGGGCAGGAAGTTCGTCTCGATCCACACCTGATGGATCGCACCGGGCACCGCGATCATCGCCGCACCGTCCTCCTCGCCGGCCCATTCCGCGGCGCGGAACCAGCGCTGGAACGCGTCGTCACCCACCGCCTTGCGCAATGCTTCGCATACTTCCGGCCACGCCTTGGCGGATGGGAACTCGGAATCGTTGGCAGCGGGTAAGTCGTCGGGTGCGACAGCATGATCTTGCATCGGTTTCTGGAAAAGTGGGTGAGGTGAAAATCCGCGCGATCGGTGGCTGACCCTGGGGTGACCCGCATCGCGTCGGGGGATAAGCTGGTAGATTCCCCGGGGTGGGTGAAAAACATTTTCCGACTCTCTAACAGACCATTCGGAAACGCCGCATTCCACAAGCGTTCCACGGTGCGGAATTTTAAAAACTTGACGCCGGAATTACTTCGATTTTCCGAACCAACAACCTGCCCTAACAGGTGGATTGTTCGCATCCGTTTGAAAACGAGCCACTCGCGATGTGACAAAGCTGTTTCATTTTTTTGCGCCGGTCATCCGGCCGAGCGGCAGGCAGGCGCCGAGCAGGGTGATGGCGGCGTTGATGGGATAGAACCACGGGTCGGCGATGCGCGGGCGCGAGTCGAGCAGCGCCTTGGCCAGATCGTGCGCGCCGATCGAACCGAGGAGCTGGCGCAGTTCCGGCCGCACCCATGCGACGATGAGGATGGAAACGCAGACGCCGGCGATGAGTCCGTAAAGACTGCGTCGGCCGGGCAGGATGGCGGCAAGCAGCACGCCCAGCAGCGGCCCGTAGGTGTAAGCGACCATGCCGAAGGCGAGGTCGATCAGGTTTTTGTTGTCGTTGTTCCGATAGCCGGAGGCCAGCAGGATGGCGAAGCCGGATAGAATGGCGGCCCAGATGACGACCATGACGCGCGAGCGGAAGACCATCTGCGGGCCGTGGCCTTCGCGTTCGAGTTTCTCGCGGCCATACCAAGCGGAGAGCGAGGTTTGGGAAAGCGCGGCGAGCACCGAATCGAGACTGGAAATGGCGGCGGCGAAGGCCCCCGCGAGGATCAGTCCGGTGAGGCCGGGCGGCAGCACGGTGGTGATCCACACGGGGAAAACGAAGTTGGGGTTTTCCGCGAATTTCGCCGCCTCGTCGGGCGTGAGCCCATTGGTGTGATACCAGGCGAACAGGCCGGCGCCGACGGCAAGCATCAGAAGGGTGGTGAGCAGCGAGACACTGCTCCAGACGACCGCCTTGCGCGCGTCCTTCGCGTTGCCGCAGCAGAAGATGCGCTGGGCGTTGAGTTGGTCGGTGCCAAACGCGGCGAGGTTCTGGAACGGCATCGCGATCACGCCCACCCAGAACGTGTAGTTGAGCAGCGGTCCGTTCCACGGTGCGGTGAAATCGAGGACGCGCATCTTGTCGATCGAGCCGTCGGGGCCGGCGTGGCGGTTGATTTCCACGATCGATTCCCAGCCGAGATGACCGCACAGCCAGCCGAAGGCGAGCAGGCCGCCGAGGATGAAGATGCAGAACTGCACCACATCGGTCCAGATGACGGTGCGCATGCCGCCCATCAGCGTCCAGACCACGGCGAATGCGCCGATGGACAGGATGCAAGCCTCCATGCCCATGCCGGTGACGGTGGTGAGGATGATGGCGGTGACGAGCACCCGCACGCTCTGGCCGAGGATGGCGCCGAGTGAGAACAAGACCGTCACCAGACGCCGCACGCCCTCGCCTAGACGCGAGCCCATGTAATCGTACGGACTGTAAATTTCCTTCTGGTAGTATAGCGGCACCAGCCAGTAGCCCACGGCGAAGCGCGCGATGATCGATCCGATGCCCCATTGCAGGTAGGTCCAGTCGCCCTGGAGCGCGAACACCGTGCCTGGGACGCCGATGAAGGTGAGCGCGCTGATCTCGGTGGCGACCATCGATCCGCTCACCGCCCACCACGGCAGCGAGCGGCCGCCGAGGAAGAAATCGCGGATGGTCGCGTTCTTGCCGCTGAGCGCATGGCCGATCCAGGTGGTCATCAGCATGTAGCCGACCACCACGACCCAGTCCAGGGTGGTGAAGTGCGATTCGATGGCGGCCAATGGCATGCGCGGAGGCTAGTGGCGGGTGTCTGCGATCCAAGCGCCAAGTTCCGAGGGCGCGTTCCCACGGATTCAAAAAACACCTCTCCCGTCCTTCAGCCGCCCGCACTCATAAAGCTTGTTCCCGGCAACCTTGCCGGGCCGTCCGCCGCAGTGGTGGCGCGTTGACAAAT
>DATISV010000189.1:0-2202 GCA_035468505.1 Luteolibacter sp.
GCGATGGCATCTCCAGTAATGGTGTCGTGATCCTTGCGGCCGGAATCGGGTTGGTTTTCGGTTCTCTTCTCATCGTGAAGGTCTTTTCTCGACGGTTTGTGCGTGCAGCCGTCACACAATAATGAAGAAGCACAAGCCGGCTCCTACGTCGGCGGGCAACGCACCAGTTTGATTCCGGGCTTCCCGCCCCGCCGCGTATAGCCTATACGTTCCACCTCCCCCGCCACTTCCGCACCATCGCCACCAGCGACATGACGCCCACGGCCGGCGTGGCGATGCCGGCGATGGCCTTGGCGGTGTAGTCGAGGTCGATTGGAGCACGCATCTCCCGGTGGCCGGTGTCAATCGAGCGTCACGGTGCCGTCTTCATCGGTTGTGAAGGAGGGCGCATGACGTAGCCCGCATTTTTCACGCTCAAGGAGCGCAATGATCCGATAGGCAGCCCTCCTGCCGGAAAGGGTTTCATGGCTTGATTGACTACTTGACTCAAGCTTGACTCACGGTCGTGCCATACAAACCGCAATTCACGATCACGCCTCGCCTGCTTTTGCAGGTGGAGGGCATTGCCGCGTTGCGGGAGCGGATCATGGGGGCCGCCGTGGAGTGTTCCTGGATTCCCGCGCTGAAGGCGGCCGGCTAGCCGCCGATGACCGATTCCACATCGGCTTTCCGAAACCGCCCGGCGCGGCCGATTTTGGGTGACGGGATTTCGCTTCACGCCCGCGGACGTCTCCGCCATCCTCCGCGGCAATGACGGACAGACCGAAACTGGTGGCCGACGATCCCTGGCTCGAACCGTATCAAGCGGCGATCGAACGGCGCATGGCGCGCTTCGCGGATGAGCTGGAGGCGATCGGCAAACACGCCCGCACGCTGGCCGCGCACGCCACCGGCCACAAATTCGTGGGCATTCATTTCCATGCGGCGTCGAACGAATGGACCATCCGCGAGTGGGCGCCGCTCGCGCAGGGGGTTTTCCTGACCGGCGATTTCAACGGCTGGAACCGCGAATCGCATCCGCTCGAATTGTTTCCCAACGGCGTCTGGCAGTTGAAACTTCCCGCGGGAGCGCTCGAACACGGGCAATTGGTGAAACTTCACGTCGTCGGCGCGGACGGCTCGCGGCGCGACCGCATTCCCGCCTGCATCCGCCGCGCGGTGCAGGATCCGGTGACCCACGACTACAGCGGCCAGGTCTGGAATCCGCCGCAGCCGCATGTTTGGCAACACGAGTTCGATCCCGCGTCGATCGGAGCGCCGTTGATTTACGCGGCGCACGTCGGTATGGGCGGTGAGGAACCGCGCGTCCACACCTACCGCGAGTTCGCGGAAACCGTGCTGCCGCGCGTCCACAAGGCCGGCTACAACACGGTGCAGCTCATGGCCGTGCAGGAACATCCGTATTACGGGTCGTTCGGATACCATGTCTCGTCGTTCTTCGCCGCCTGCTCGCGCTTCGGCACGCCGGAGGACTTGAAATACCTCATCGATACCGCGCACGGCATGGGCATCGCCGTGCTGCTCGACATCGTCCACTCGCACGCCGTGAAAAACATGGCCGAGGGACTCAACGACTTCGACGGTTCCGGCCACCAGTATTTCCACTCCGGCGACCGCGGCGAGCATCCTGCGTGGGACTCGAAGTGCTTCGACTACGGCCGCGTGGAAGTGCGCCAGTTCCTGCTTTCCAACGTGCGTTACTGGCTGGAGGAGTTCCGCTTCGACGGCTTCCGTTTCGATGGCGTCACCTCGATGTTGTATCATTCCCGCGGCAACAAGGCGTTCGGGAGTTATGACGATTACTTCGGTCCGGACGCCGACGAGGACGCGGTATTGTATCTTCAACTCGCCACCAAACTGGCGCGGGATCTGAAACCCGGCGCCATCCTCGTGGCGGAGGACATGTCCGGCATGCCCGGCCTGTGCCGTCCGCATGAGGACGGCGGCGTCGGATTCACCCACCGCCTCGCCATGGGCATCCCCGACTACTGGATCAAGCTGCTCAAGCACAGCCGCGACGAGGACTGGAACCTCGACGAATTGTGGGGCACCCTGACCAACCGTCGTTACGGCGAGGCCACCATCGCCTATGCCGAGAGCCACGACCAGGCGCTCGTCGGCGACAAGACGCTCGCGTTCTGGCTGATGGACCAGGCGATGTACTGGCACATGGCCAAGGACGATCCGCATCCGGTCGTCGAG
>DATISV010000190.1:0-6181 GCA_035468505.1 Luteolibacter sp.
ATGCCATTGGAAAGCTCGACCGGCAGCATCGGCAGCACGCGGTCCACGAGATAGGTCGAATTGCCGCGCTCGACGGCTTCCTTGTCCATCACGCCGCCGGGTTTGATGTAGTGCGAGACATCGGCAATGTGCACGGCGAGCCGCCAGCCGTTGCGCGTCTTTTCCAGCCAGATCGCATCGTCGTGGTCCTTGGCGTCGGCGGGGTCGATGGTGATCACAAGCTTGTCGCGCCAATCCTCGCGGCGCGCCAGCTCGGCGGGCTCCACTTCGTCCGGCACCGCGCGGGCGGCGGCGAGCACGTCATCGGGAACCGAGGTGCGCAGTCCATAGCGGTGGATCACGCCGATGATGTCCACGCCCGGATCGCCCGGCCAGCCGAGCACCTCGATGATGCGTCCGCGCGGCGAGACGCCGGGATCGCGCCAGTTTTCCAAGTCCACCACCACCGTCTGCCCCGGCTGGGCGGTCGTGTCGCCCACCAGATCGATGTGGCCGTCCACCGCCTTGTCCTCGCACTCGATCCAGCCGAAGCCCTTGTTTTGGCGGAAAATGCCGACCAGGCGGCCGGACCGGCGGGAGAGCACTTTCTCGACCCGCCCGCGCGATTCCTCGGGGGCATCGGGAACGATTTCCGCGCGCGACCCGCTGCGACGGCGCGCCCCGGGCTTCTGAATGGCGACGAGCACGCGGTCGCCATCGAGCGCGGTGCCGGAATCGCGGCGCGGGACATGAACGCGGTCGAGCGCGACAAGATCGATTCCGGTGGCGAGATTGTCCGGGTCGGTCAGATCGGGGAAAAAGAACGCGTGACCCCGGGGGTGGAACTTGAGGGTGCCGGTGAGCCGGTTGCCGGCGCTGGCGCGCAGCGTGTAGCAGGCCTTTTTCCCCTCTTGGACGATTCCTTCGGAAACAAGCGCCTCGATCGCCCGCCTCAACTCCGAGCGGCGGTCGGCCGGCACTTGCAGGCGGCGCGCCAGCATCGACTTGGTCACCGGCTGTGCGGGATTGGATTTCATGAACGCGAGCACCTCGTCTCGCAATGTCTTTCCGGGCATGGCCGAATCTGCCGTCTCGTCCGGTGCCCGGCAATGGCAAACCTCGGCACAAGCGGGCATATTTGGGTTGCATTGCGGGGGGCAGGCCGCCAAAACGCGCCCCGGAAATCATCAACATTTCCTAAGTATCCAATGCGACTCCGCCACTTCGTCAGCCTCTCGGCCTTCATTCTCTGCGGATGGCTGGCGGTGACCTTCGTGACCGAAGTTCCGGTAAAGCGCTATCCGAAGTTGGAGAAGCAGGTCATGAAAGACGGGCCGCAAGAGCCGGAACTTCCGCTGGCCGTCGCCGGGGAAGCCGCCGAACAAATGCAAGTTTCCGTCTCGCAATGAGCCGCGGGGCCGTGCAAGTTGCGCCGCATGGCGGAAGAACCGATTGTTTGTGATACCAAGGCGCTGGCTCTCGAAGTCGAACCCGGCGTCCACTGGTGGTGCTCGTGTGGGCGCTCCACCCATCAGCCGTTCTGCGACGGCTCGCACAAGGGCACCGGCCTGCAACCGGTGAAAATCGAGGTCACCGAGAAAAAGACGCTCTGGTTCTGCCAGTGCAAGCACACCGGAAATCCGCCGTTGTGCGACGGCTCGCACAAGGCCCTCAGCCGTCCGGATTGAGCGGATCCCCCTCGCCCGCGCGCTCCAGTCCGACGCGCAGTTCCCGGACCAGCTCCTTCGTTTCGCGACCCACGCGCTCGAGCCAGCGCAGCACCCCGGGGTCGCGACGCATTGTGGACACCGCGGCCATGGTGATCCGGTGGCCGGGAATGAAGCGCCGGATCTCATCCGCCGTCGCCACACTGAAAAGCCCGGCGTAAAACCACGGCTTCGGATCGGCCAGCGGATCGCGCAGGCCGCACATCGAGCGGGCGACCGCGCAGGCCACCCCAAGTCGGCGCGGATCGGCCGCCTCCAGGTGCGAAAGCCACTTTTCCGCCGCCTCGTCCAGCCCGCCGCGCACCAGCCACGCGTGGTTGACACGCTTGACCCACTCGACCGGCGGCAGATTGGCGTCGTTTTTCATCCGCGGTGGGCATTTTCCGCAATGTTCGGAATCCCGCAATCCCGAATCCGGATTCGTGCGGCTGGGAGATTGCATCCGCCCGGCCTTGCGCTTAGGGTGCCGCGCAATGGGTGTGAAGCGAACCTTGGAAGCGGCCACAGGATGGCTGGAACTCGGCGTGGCCGACGAAGCCCTGGCCGAACTCGATACCCTGCCGGCGGAAACCCGAACGCAGCGCCACGCGCTCGAACTCACTCTCGCCGCACAGATGGCCAGCGAGGCCTGGAACCCCGCCGCCGATACCGCCCGCCTGCTCTGCCTGAAGGCCGCGGATGAGCCGCACTTCTTCCTTTCAGCCGCGTTCTGTCTCCATGAAACGGGCGACACCCACGCCGCCTGCAACTGGCTGCTGCGCGGCCCGAAATCGCTCTTCGGCATGGCCGTCTTCCACTACAACATCGCCTGCTACCTCTGGAAACTGGGTCATGCCAACCGTGCGCGCAGTCACTTGCGCCGCGCCATCGTCATGGACGACTCGCTATTGGAAGCCGCCCGCGACGACGGCGATCTGGCCGGCATCGACCCGATCGGCTGAATTTTCATGTGACCGCAAATCCACAACGCGGAGTTTGTCATTCCCGCAAACGCACCCTAAGCTGCGCGCCGTGACCGATTCAAAAAAGGACTCCCTGAACGAGCTTCTCGCCGGTTTCGAGCTGGGCCCCGCGTGGGCCAAAGCCACCGCCGCTCCCCGCACCGGCACGCCGGAGAAGCGAGGCGACGCACGCTCGCAAGGCGAACCGCGCGAACGCGACGGCCGAGGCCGGCGCTCGCAGGACCGCGGTCACGACGACGATTCCCGCAAGCCCTTCCGCGGCCGCGGACCCGGCCGCCGCGACGACCGCCGCGAGGGCCCCCCACGCCCGCAACAGTCACCACCCGCCGAAGGCGTGCGCGTCACACTCGTGCCGGACGCCGAGGCCATCCACCTGATCGGCAAGGAAGTCCACCAGGTGGCGCGCGTTTATCCGCTCTTCGACGTCGCCCGCATCCTGCTCGCCGAGCGCGGCCGCTGCCGTGCGGTTTTCGAGGCATCCGAGCCTCACCCGCCGCTTTTCCGCGGCAAGCTCGACGACTCGCTTTTCCTCACCCGCGAGGAAGCCGTCCGCCACCTCTGGCACTCGGAACTGCGTGCCCGGTTCATCGCAGAGGAAACCGTCGAGGTCGATCCGCCATCGGGAAATTTCCAGCTCGTCGCCCGCTGCGGGCTTTCCGGCGAATGGCTGGGTCCGCCGAATTTCCACTCTTATCAGACCACTCTGCGCCGCCTGCATCGCGAGCGCTTTTCCCACATGCCCTTCGAGGCTTATTCCGCCAAGGTCCGCACCGAACGCGGCGAGGAAGCCATCAACGCCTGGCTGGAAACCCAGAAAAAGAAAACCCGCTGGCGGCTCAAGGACGCCGGGGACGACGCATGGACTTCCGATCCCGTCGAAGCCGGACGCACCCTCGCGGCAGCCTGTTTCGATGAAGCCTTCGAGGAAACCCGCCGCGCCGAGTTGCTTGCCTCCGTTCCCCCCGCCAACCTCTCGCCTTCGCTGATGACATCGCTCAAGATCGCCGGCAACCACGCCCGCAATCATCCCGCCATGCTCATCCCGGCCGTTTGCAAGGCCGTTGAAGCCGAGCACCTGCCCGTCTTCAAGCGCCAGGGGAAACTCTACACCGGCCCCGCCCGCCCGCACCCGCTGCCGCAGGACGCCGTGCTCGCCGAGCGCCCCGGCATCATGGTCGAGTGGATCCGCGCCAACCCGCCCGCCAAACTCGAAGGCCTCTGGAAAGCCGTGCTGCCGGAAGGCGCCACCGCCCCGCCCGCCGAATTCGCCGCCGACCTCTTCTGGCTCCTCCACCAGGGACACATCCTGCTCTTTACCGACGACACGCTCGTCGTCCAGGAAACCCGCGCCCATGCCGATGCCGGCGAATCCGGAGCCAACAAACCCGCCAAAAAGAAAAAGCGCAAAGGAGCCAAGGCCACCACCGGCGACACAGCGAAACCCGCCTCCGGATCTCCCGAAACACAGACTCCGCCCGCCGACACCTCAACCGCCATCATCGGGCCGGTCATCGCCGCCCCGGTCGTTCAGGGACCCGTGGTCGAGACTCCGGTCATAGATGCCCCCGTGGTCCAGGCTCCGGTGGTAGAGACCGACTTCTCCTCGACCGACGAATCCTCCCCCGCCGACGAGGCCGTTGTTGACGAGACGCCCGCCCTGTGATTCAACCTCCCCCCGACCCGCACATCAGGAACGGTGGCTGAGTGGTCGAAAGCACTCCCTTGCTAAGGGAACGTAGCCCAAAAGGTTACCGAGGGTTCGAATCCCTCCCGTTCCGCGGCGACCCCGCTCCCGTTCATCGGGGGCGGGGTCGCCGCGTTCAAGGGCGGGACGAGAACCCTGACGAGTGAAGCGAGTCGGGTTTGAACGCCCTCGCCGCTTGTAGCGGCGAATCATTTCCACCGGCCTCCGGAGGAGGAGGCCGCATGCCGCTTGGCCGGAGCGGAGCGCAGGCAATCCCTCCCGTTCCGCGGCTCCGGTCACTTCGGCGCGGCGAACACCTCCGCCAGTTCTTCATTTGTTAGAACGCGCCATTCCCCCACGGCGAGATCGTCGGGGAGTTTCAATCCGCCGATGGAGACGCGTCTCAGCGCGATGACATGATTGCCCGCGGCGGCGAACATGCGGCGCACCTGATGATAGCGTCCTTCATGCAGGGTCACGAGCGCCTCCTTTTCGCCAAGCGCCTCGAAACCGGAGGGCAGCAGCGGTTTGATCTCGCCGTTGAGCATCAGCTCGCCCGACCCGAACAAGTCCGCCTCGTTGCCGGCAAGCGGACGGTCGAGCACGGCATGATAGACTTTCAGGCAGCCCGACTTCGGATGGATGATGCGGTGCAGCAACTTGCCGTCGTCGGTCATGATGAGCAGGCCGGTGGTGTCCTTGTCGAGCCGGCCGACCGGATTGAGGCCCGGATTGCGATGGGTGAAACGCTCGGGCAGCAGGTCGTAAATCACCGCGCCGGGATCGTCGGCGCTGCATGTGTACCCGTCCGGCTTGTTGAGCATGATCGTGAGCGGAAACGGCGGCTCGAGCGGCTCGCCGCGGAAACGGATGCGGTCGTGCGGCGGCACATCGCTTTCACCCAGCACCCGGCCGCTGTCGTCGGTCACCGCCCCGGAGCGAATCATGCGCTGCACTTCCTTGCGCGAGCCGTAGCCGAGATTGGCGAGCAGTTTGACGAGTTTCATGTGTGGGGGGAGATTCCAGAGACCAGAGAACAGAGTCCAGATCAAGTGGTGAGTATCATCTGGTTTCTGGGCTCTGGCATTTGGTCTCTCACTATCTCCTCTCCGCGAAGAGCAGCTTGTAGGTCGGATTTTCGGCATGCTTGCGCCAAGTGAGGCGCAGGGAGTCGAGCAGTGACTCGTAGGGCAGTTGGCGGTTGGCGACGAGGAATAGTTTTCCACCGCGCCTGAGAGCGGTGGCGGCGCTTGTTAGGAAAGCCCGGCCGAGGTCGATATCGGTCGCCTGTCCGCTATGAAAAGGTGGATTCATGAGGATGGCGTCGTAGGTGCCGGGGATGCCGGAGGCCACGTCGTGCCAGTGGAAGGATATGCGCGTGGCCGGGTTTTCATGGCGGCACTGCCATCCCGCAAGGTTGGTGCGGGCGCAGTCGAGCGCGCGCGAATCGGCTTCGAACAAGGTGATTTGTTCGATTTTCCGGCAGCGCCGCAATGCCGCGTCTGACAGAAATCCCCAGCCTGCGCCGAGGTCGGCGACGTTGCCGTGGAGGCTGGCGGGCAGATGGTCGGCGAGAAATTGCGAGCCTGGATCGATGTGGCCGCTGCTGAAAATGCCGGCTTGGGTGACAAAGCCGGTTCCGGGAATTTCACGCGGTTTTCCGAGCTGCCGCCAATCGGAGAAAATGGCTTCGTTCCATCCACCATCCTCGACAGCTTGAAAGGCGCGGCACTTGTGTTTTTGAATCGAGGTGATGTTTCCGGTGGCTCGTGCGAGTTCCTTTTCGAAACGTCCGGCACCGGCAGTGTTGGGCATCGAAGCGATGAGCC
>DATISV010000191.1:0-1639 GCA_035468505.1 Luteolibacter sp.
CGAGCTCATGAACGAACACGGGCTCACCACCTTCGACCTCACCAAGAAGGACTTTCATCTCAAGTTGAAAAAGGGAACCGATGCGGACGATCTCCGCACCCTGCTCGCCAACCTGCCCGCGCCCGTGGCGGCCTTGCCCGCGGCAGCCGCCTCCCCCGCCCCGTCGGCCGGTGCCGATCCGGCCGCGCCCGCGGCGGAAGGCACCGAGGTCACCTCGCCGATGGTCGGCACCTTCTACCGCAAGCCGGCCCCCGATTCGCCGTCCTTCGTGGACGTCGGCTCGACGGTTTCCGTGGGCCAGACGATCTGCATCATCGAGGCGATGAAGGTCATGAACGAGATCAAGGCGGAAAAAGCCGGCACGATCTGCGCATGTGTGGCCGAGGACGGCTCGCCCGTCCAGTTCGGCGACGTCCTCTTCCGCATCAAGTGAGTTCCTCGGTTTTCTTCCCTGAAAACTGAAAACTGAAAACTCGAAACTTCTTCCCCATGTTCAAGCGCGTCCTGGTCGCCAACCGCGGCGAAATCGCCCTCCGCATCATCCGCGCCTGCCGCGAACTCGATATCGAATCCGTCGCCGTTTACTCCGAGGCGGATGTCGATTCGATGCACGTCCAGCTCGCCGACGAGGCGGTCTGCATCGGCCCGAGTTCCAGCAAGGAGTCCTATCTCAAGATGGACCGCATCATGGCCGCGGCGGAAATCACCGGCGTCGATGCCATCCACCCGGGCTACGGATTCCTCTCCGAAAACGCCCGCTTCGCCGAAATCTGCGAGTCGTCCGGCATCGTCTTCATCGGCCCTTCGGCGAAAGTCATTTCCATGATGGGCGACAAGGCGACCGCCCGCGCCACCGCAGTGGCCAACGGCGTGCCCATCACTCCCGGCTCCGACATCATGCCGGATGCTGAAACCGCGCTGGCGGAAGCGAAGAAAATCGGCTTCCCGGTGATGATCAAGGCCACCGCCGGCGGCGGCGGACGCGGCATGCGGCCCTGTTTCAAGGAAGAGGATTTCATCCAGTTGTTCCAAGCCGCATCGAGCGAGGCCATCGTCTGCTTCGGCAACGGATCGTGTTATCTCGAAAAACTCGTGCTCAAGCCGCACCACATCGAGATCCAGGTGATCGGCGATTCGCACGGCAACTACATCCACCTCGGCGAGCGCGATTGCTCGATGCAGCGCCGCAACCAGAAGATCATCGAGGAATGCCCGTCGCCGCTGCTCACGCCGGAGCTGCGCCAGCGCATGGGCGACGCCTCCGCCAACCTGATCCGCGCCATCGGCTATCAGAACGCCGGCACCATCGAGTATCTCGTGGATGAAAAGGCCGAACATTTCTATTTCATGGAAATGAACACGCGGATCCAGGTCGAGCACCCGGTGACCGAGGAAGTGATGGGCTGCGAGCTGATCAAGGAGCAGATCCGCGTCGCCGCCGGCGAACCGCTATCCGAGCACGTGCTCGAAGCCACCCCGCGCGGCCAGTCCATCGAGTGCCGCATCAACGCCGAGGACCCCTACAACAACTACGCTCCCAGCCCCGGCACCATCGATCTCTGGTACGCGCCCGGCGGCAAGGGCGTGCGCGTGGACACCCACGTTTACAGCGGCTACACCGTGCCGCCGCACTACGACT
>DATISV010000192.1:0-9749 GCA_035468505.1 Luteolibacter sp.
ATGGACGGCGACCTCGACGCCTTCATCGAAGCCAAACTCCGCGGCAAGGTCCGCGTGAAGGGCGCGAAGGACGAGGAGGATTGATATTGGAAGTTCAGGATTTGCACATGGAGGATTCTGACGCGCCGGGGGATGGACATACATTGTCTCACGATGGGACGACTGGCTCGAATTTGATTATGGTAATTCGCCAGCGGATGCTGTGCTCGACGAATGACGTAATTTCCTTGGCTCGCACGGATTCGAATGAGCCTTGATTGCAAAGGCGGAACTTCTGACCAGCCTGGACAACAAAACCTCGCGGTATTGAGCATTTTATTTCGTTTCCATGCCTCGTCGCTAGCAGGGGCTGCCGTGAAAGCTCAAAAATCAGTGCTGTCATGCGGCAAGAATAGCACGGCTGCGCAGTTCGCATAGTGGCGCGGAGGTGACGACATCCTGATTCTTGAAAAACACACACCTTCGAGTCATTGGAGGATGCGTGGGGCGCGTTACATGACGGAACCTCGAAATGTGATCGTGGACGGTATCGATGGCAAAATGGCGGATTCCCGGCAGGCGAAGGAACGGATCATGCCGATGGGGGCATATTAACGCGACCCGTTAATGCTCAAGTTGCGGGATCGCAGGCAAATGGCAGTCGATTCCATGCGCTTGACAAACCAACCAGTCAGACCAGTTTGTTCCCATGGATATCATGGAAGTCGGAGCGTTTGAGGCCAAGACCCACCTGGCCAAACTGCTGGACGCGGTGGAAAGGGGCCAGCACATCATCATCACCCGGCATGGCCGGCAGGTGGCCGAGTTGACGCCGGTCAAAACGCAAAAAAAAGCCAGGTTCGGTTGTGCCAAGGGTGCGGGTTTTTACATTGCGCCGGATTTCGATGAACCGCTCGACGACTTCAAGGACTACGTATGAAATACCTCGTCGATACCCAGGCATGGATCGGTTTCCTCGAGGGTCGCAAGGGGTTCGGTTCCGAGGCCCGCAAGCTGATGACCGCCCATCCCACTCAATGCCGGATCAGCATCGCCAGCATCTGGGAGGCCGCGATCAAGATCGGCATCGGCAAGTTGAAATTGCCGTATGATTTGCGGGACGATCTGCCGCGCTTGTTGGAAGAGAATGGTTTCAAGTTGCTGCCAATTCGTTTCGATGAAGCCGCTGCGGTGGCGGATCTGCCCCGTCATCATGGGGACCCCTTCGACCGGCTCATGGCCGCGCAGGCCATGGCGAACGGACTCAAAGTCGTCAGCAGCGACGAAGTTTTCGACCGCTATGGTTTGGCACGAATCTGGTAACACAGGCGGAAATGAAAGAACGCCGCGTCGTCCCTGAACTGCTGGACCACCTGCCGCCCGACGATTCGGCGGCCCGCCGCTCGCGTGCCGACCTGCGGCGGATCAATTTCCTGATGGGCAACGAGCGCTGGGTGCTGCGTGCACTGCGGGGTTTTCCCGCTGCCGTGAAACGCGGGATCACGGAACTCGGTGCGGGCGATGGCGCGCTGGTGGTGAAAACCGCGCGGGCGTTTCCCGACTGCCGCGTCACCGCCCACGATCTCGCGCCATGTCCGTCGATGCCGGAGGACGTGGCGGGGCGTGTCGATTGGCGCTGCGGCGATGTGTTTCACAATCCACCCGAGACCGGCGGCGTGCTGGTGGCGAATTTGTTCCTGCATCACTTCGAGGGCGAGGCACTGCGCAAGCTTGGAGCAATTTGCGATGGCTTCGAGGCACTCGTTTTCAACGAACCCGACCGCGCCAGGCTGGCGGCGGCGCTGGGATACACGATGTTTCCATTCGTCAACCATGTGACGCGGCACGACATGATGGTCAGCATCCGCGGCGGCTTCCGCCGGGGCGAAATGCCTTTGATGCTCGGGCTCGATCCGGCGCGTTGGAATTGGCGCGAAACTTCCACATGGCGCGGTGCGCGGCGTGTGCTAGCGTGGCGCGCTTGAATCGACATGTCACCATCGCCGGCGGCGGACTGGCCGGACTCTCGCTCGGCATCGCCCTGCGCTCGCGCGGCGTGCCCGTCACCGTGCTGGAGGCAGGCGCGTATCCGCGCCACCGCGTCTGTGGCGAGTTCATTTCCGGGGTGACGGAGGAAACGCTCTCCTCGCTCGGCATCGCGGACCTGCTGGCAGACACCCGCCGGCATGTGACGCTCGCCTGGCACGACCGCGGCCGGCGCTTTCTAACAGACAGGCTGCCGCTGCCCGCCTACGGAATTTCACGGCACTTGCTCGACGCGCGCCTGGCGGAGCGTTTCCGGCAACTCGGCGGTGACCTGCGCACCGGTGTTCGCGCCCGGCCCGAACCCTCGGAAGGCTTGGTCTGGTCCGCGGGACGCCGGCCGCGAACCGGCCGCTGGATCGGACTCAAGGCACATGTCCGTCTCGCCACCACGGAGGATCTGGAAATGCACTCCGGCACCAACGGCTACTGCGGACTCGCCGGCGTGGAAGACGGCTGGACCAACGCGTGCGGACTATTTTTGTTAGATAGAAACATCCCCGCCCGTGGCCCGGACTTGCTGCCCGCTTATCTCGATGCCGGCGGGCAGCAACACCTCGCCGATGCCCTGCGTCATGCAGAGTGGCGCGACGGCTCGTTTTCCGCAGTGGCGGGTTTCGAACTCGGCCGTCAATCTCCCGTGCCGGGCTTGTTGTGTCTGGGTGATGCCGAGAGCATGATTCCGCCCTTCACTGGCAACGGCATGAGCATGGCCTTCCAAGCGGCCGAACGCGCCATCGATCCGCTCACCGCATGGTCGGAGGACAAGCAATCATGGGTGGAAACCCATGACGCGATCGGGCAGCGATTGCACAAAAATTTCCGCCGCCGCCTGCTCGCCGCCGGCCTCCTGCACCGCGCGCTTCTCCACACCGGACTGCGCGAGGCCGTCGCGTCACTTGCCAGCACAGGCGCGCTTCCGTTCCGCACCCTGCTCCCGCTGGTCCGCTGAAATACCTCGGGGGTGGCAGGCGTAGCATCAGGCGTGATGTCTTCATTCCCGCGCCCAGCCTGTTTCGCCTGCCGGTGGGCGCTCAGTCATTTCAAGGCATGGCTGATCTTGTCGTTGCTGGCATCTGTCATGAATGTCGCCGTCGCGAAACCGGAGAACGCTTCGAAATATGTCATCGCGGAAACCATCGATCTCGCCGAAGTCCCATCCGACCTGCGAGTGGGTTTTTGTTTGCTGACCACTCCGGAGAGCCAGTATGCGGCATATTACGATCGCGAGCGGAACATGGTCGTGGCCGCGCGCTCGCTTGGCTCGAAAGATTGGCAATATCACACGCTGCCCTCGAAGGTGGGATGGGACTCGCACAATTATGTCACGATGGCGCTCGACCCGGACGGTCATCTTCATGTCTCGGGAAACATGCACTGCGTCGAGCTGGTCTATTTCCGCACGAAGAAACCCGGCGATATCACCACCTTGCAAAAAGCCACGATGACCGGTGAACTGGAAAACCGCGTGACCTATCCGCAGTTCCTGCACGATCACGCCAGCAGGCTGATCTTCACCTATAGACATGGTGGATCGGGAAACGGCATCAATATCTACAATCGCTATGACACCGTCTCCCGCACCTGGTCTCGGCTGATGAGCCAACCGCTTTTCGACGGCGAGGGTCAGCGCAACGCCTACCCGACCAATCCCGTCCGCGGACCGGACGGGAAGTTTCATGTCACCTGGGTCTGGCGCGACACGCCGGACTGCGCGACCAACCAGCATCTTTCATACGCACGCAGTCCGGACCTGACCCACTGGGAGTCGGTCTTCGGGGAGAAAATCGAATTGCCGATCCGGTTCGGTCACGACGAGTTGCTGGTGGATCCCGTTCCCATCGGCGGCGGCATCATCAATGGCGGCCACCGCCTCATCTTCGATTCCAAAGGACGACCGGTGATCGGTTATCACAAATCCGATGCGGCTGGAAACATGCAGTTATACGCCGCACGGCCATCGGAGAACGGATGGGAGAGGCATGTTCTGACCGAATGGGAAAAACCGGTGGATTTCAGCGGCAACGGTTCCATGGGATTCATTGGCATCCGGATCGCGGGCTTCGCCATCGCTTCGCCCGGCGTGCTTGCCATGGATTACCGGCACAAGGATTATGGCAGCGGAAGTGTCTGTCTGGACGAGAAATCCCTGCGCCCGATCCATGTCAAAAGAAATGCATCGCCGAAACTGCCGCGTGAACTCTTTCAACTCGAAAGCGATTTCCCCGGCATGACCATGCAGCGCTTCGAGAGTCTGGGAAGTTATGGCAACAATGGCGTGCGATACCTGCTTAAATGGGAGACACTTGAATCCAACAGGGACCGCCGACCCGAGCCGCCGCTACCACCACCCGGGATGCTGAAACTCCACAAGCTGGTCAATGCGAAGTAATATCTGCCGGCCACGCCTCCGTCGCGAATTCCCTCAAGCGCCCGGCCACATCGGCGGACACCACGGCGCGGACCAGGATGTCGTTTTTCTCGTAATCGGTGGAAAGCACTTTCGCATCGCGGTGCAGCAGGCTCACCAGATCCGCGCGCCGCTGCGGAATCCGGTATTCGCGGCAGCGCACGCGGTCGGCGAGCACGGTTGAGCAGGATTTCAACAGTTCTTCGAGTCCCCGGCCCTGAAGCGCTGAGATGTACAATGCGTTTGGAAACCTACGGTCGAGCGCGGCCAGCGCCTCGGGATCGGTGACGAGATCGGACTTGTTCAGCACCGTGATCACTTCCTTGTCTTCCGCGCCGAGTTCCTTGAGCACTTCCAACGTGGTGTCGTGCAGGCGATCGATTTCCGGCGAGCTGGCGTCGAGCACATGGATCAGGAAATCGGCGAGCACCGCTTCCTCCAGCGTGGCCTTGAACGCCTCGACCAAGCGGTGCGGCAGGTTTCTGACAAAACCCACGGTGTCGGTGACCAGCAGCGGCTGGCCGTCCGGCAGTTCGATGCGGCGCGTGGTGGTGTCTAGCGTGGCGAAGAGCATGTCCTTGGCCATCACGTCCGCTCCGGAAAGCGCGTTGAGCAGCGATGACTTGCCGGCGTTGGTGTAACCGACGATTGCGGCGTGCGGCGTCTCGTGTTTCTCCCGTTCCTTGCGCTGCGTCTGGCGCTGCTTGCGGACGAGTTCGAGTTCGCGCTTGCAACGGTCGATCGCCACGTTGGCGAGCCGCCGGTCCACCTCGATCTGCTTCTCGCCCATGCCCCGCGCCGCGCCGCCGCCCATGCCACCGCCGGAACCGCCCTCGCGGTCGAGGTGACCCCACATGCGCGCCAGCCGCGGCAGCGCGTATTGCATGCGCGCGAGTTCCACCTGAAGGCTCGCCTCGCGGGTGTGTGCGCGCTTGGCGAAAATATCGAGGATGACCTCCTCGCGGTCGATCACGCACAAGTCGGCAAGTTTTTCCCACTCGCGCTGTTGGGATGGGGCGAGTCCGTTGTCGATGACGATGACGTCGCATTCATGCGCGCGGGCGAGTTCGCAGATTTCCGCCGCCTTGCCGGTACCGCAGAGGAATTTCTTATGCATCTCACGGCAGCGCGGCATCACGGCCTCCGCCACCTCGATGCCGAGCGTTTTCACCAACTCGCCAAGTTCCGCAAGCAACGACTCCGCCTCCACGGCCTCGCGCGGATCGAAGTAAAAGCGAACGAGCAACGCACGCTCGACCATTTGGGGTTTTTCCCTGACTTCAAACATCCGGCGGATGGGTAGCACCGGGGACGGGCTCCCGCGATGGCAAAATTGGGCCGTCTCGCGAGTTGCGGCCCGGCGGGTCGTCATTCATCTTCCGCGGCATGTGGACCACCGTCAGAGAATTCGAGGACATCCGGTACGAAACCACGGATGAGGGAAAAATCGCCAAGATCACCATCAACCGCCCGGAAGTGCGCAACGCCTTCCGCCCGAAGACCGTGCAGGAACTGCTGCAGGCCTTCGACATGGCGCATGAAAACCCGATGGTCGGCGTGATCATTCTTACCGGCGAAGGCGACAAGGCGTTCTGCTCCGGCGGCGACCAGAAGGTGCGCGGCCACGCCGGCTACGTCGGCGACGATGGCGTGCCGCGGCTCAACGTGCTCGACCTGCAGAAAAAGATCCGCTCGCTGCCCAAGCCGGTCGTCGCCATGGTAGCCGGCTATGCCATCGGCGGCGGCCACGTCCTGCATGTCGTCTGCGACCTCACCATCGCCGCTGACAACGCCCGCTTCGGCCAGACCGGCCCGAAAGTCGGCTCGTTCGACGGCGGCCTCGGATCCAGTTATCTCGCCCGCATCGTCGGTCAGAAAAAGGCGCGCGAAATCTGGTACCTCTGCCGCCAATACGACGCGCAACAAGCGCTTGAGATGGGCCTCGTCAACACCGTCGTGCCGCTCGCGGACCTCGAAAAGGAAACCCTCAGCTGGTGCCGCGAAATGCTCGCCCACTCGCCGATCGCCCTGCGCTGCCTCAAGGCCGCGCTCAATGCCGACTGCGACGGCCAGCTCGGCCTGCTCGACCTCGCCGGAAATGCGACATTGCTTTATTACATGAGCGAGGAGGGCAAGGAGGGCAAACAGGCCTTCCTCGAAAAACGCCCGCCGGATTTCTCGAAGTTCCCGCGCGTGCCTTGAGAGAAAAATTTCATTTATATGGTTGACGTGCGTCCATCGATTCCATAACTCCTCAAAACCTTCAGCGCACATGACCACCAAAGCGACATATCACAGACACTCCCATACGGCCTCATGGTCGCAGGGCATTCGTCTGGTCGCGGGCATGCAGCGCTCCGCGAACGGATGCAATCCCGAGGCGATCCCGAGCCGCATGAGCCGACTTGGCAAGGGTTTCGATCCCATGGCCGCGGGCAGGTAGTTCAAGAACCGAATCATACATCGGATTCCTTTCGAACCCCGCCCGCTCCCAGAGCCGGCGGGGTTCTTGTTTTCCGGAAAAACACCTTGTTTTCAAGCGGTTTCGAGCCGCACCATCAAATCAATCCAAACTACAACAACACCATGATTTTCCATCCATGATTCCACGGGCGTGAGAGGCCCCGCCGCCGGCGGCAACCGGCGGCGGGGCGGAAACGGCCACCCGTTCAACAAGTCCCCGCGAGAGGCACATGCTTCCGGACGACCGCGCAAACGGTCGCCCGCAGGAGGCAGACTGTCAAGCGGACCGTCCACACGACGGCCCGCGCGGGACGAATGCGGTCCGTTTCCACGCCCTGGTCATGACATATCACAAACCAGAGGCTTGGCATTCATATGATATGCCACGGGAGGTGTGCCTGAAACACCGAAAGATCCGCCGTGAAATGTTCCAGCGGGTGTGAGTCCTCCAACCGGACTGGCAGTGATGTTTGTTTTCATTGGTTCATACCGTGGCGGTGGATTGCATCCGCCAAGCCCAATCATTCCTGGCATGGCGGATAAAATCCGCCGCCACGGTTTCATCAACCGCGGAGTAGCCAAGCGGTAAGGCAGCGGTCTCATACGCCGCGTATCGCCGGTTCGAATCCGGCCTCCGCAACCCGCTTTTTCCCAATGTTGACCATGTTGTAACAGTAGCATCCCGCCCTGTGAAGGCGGCCGTGCCGGTGCAAGTCCGGTTGGTCAACCCAATCTTTTCTGAACCCGAAGCTTAGGCAGCGAAGCAGCCGGCTTTTACCCGGCCGAGCAGGGTGCACATCCCTGCGGGTCCACCAAACCTCGCGGGCGAGGCTTGGACAACCTGTCCCAGCCCGTCGTGCGCTCAGCACCCGGGAATAATCAGCGGAATCACCTGTCGGCCGTTCCTGCGATAGAAGCGAAAATCGCTGTCGGTGGTAAACACCACCACATCGTCACTCTCCTCCGCCATGCGGACAAGACAGGCATCGGCGAAGCTCATGGGCGTGTCACGGTAGCGCCGCATCAGCCGCAGGGTCTCGCCGATCTCCTTTTCCAACGAATAGCGGATCACAACGATGCCGCGTTCCAGCAATCCGAACAGCGCTTCTTTTCCGCCACCGGCACGCTCAAGAAGAAACACAGCCTCGGAAATCACCGCCTCGCATGATATGAACGGCTCGCTGGCCGCTTCGAAATGCGCACGCGCCCATGCGTGATGTTTGTCTCTTTGGCGAAGCGCCGCCACGAGAGGACCGGTGTCAACGATGACGCTTTTTACCATAATCCGCCAGGTGCTTCTTGTTCGAAGAGAGATCGGCCGCCAAAGGATCATCCTTGACCACCAGATCCTCCATCCGGCTCCACAAGGACGCCGGCCGCGCCGTTTCTTCAGGCTGCGCACCAGCCAGCCGCTCACGCACAATTTCCGATTTTGAAACCTTCCGGACCTTCGCCGCATTCGCGATCTCGACAAAAAGCGACTCGGGGACCTTGATCGTAAGCGTTTTCACGCGGACAAGGTATTACCTTTCCGCCACTGCGGCAACACCAACTTTACAGGTCACTCCATTCGCCGGAACCCTTCATTTCCCAATGAAAACAAACACCACCGCCAAACCCATTTTCCAACCAAACCATCCATGAACACCAATGATCTCATTCATCTCGGCGTGCCGGAAGGCGATGCCATGAAACTCGCGCATTCGCACATGCGCCGACTGTTCGCGCAAGGATGTGACCGCGCCGCCGTGGAGGACGATATCCTCCGCATCGTCGCCGATCCGTCATCGTTTTTCGACGACGGGGTGCGCGCGCCGCTGGCCCGCGTTCTCTACCGTCCGGCGTTCACGCCGCGCGCGGAACTCGCGCCGTGGCGTCAGTGGGGAACCGACCTAGAAGCGGACGCCGTGCGCCAGATGGCGAATGCCTGTGCACTGCCTGTCGCGGTGGCCGGTGCGCTCATGCCCGACGCCCATCCGGGCTACGGCCTGCCGATCGGTGGCGTGCTTGCCACGGAAAACGCCGTGATCCCCTATGCCGTCGGCGTTGACATCGCCTGCCGCACGAAACTCACGGTGTATGATCGCAAGGCGAACATCATTCCCGGTCAGCGCGACCGATTGGCGAACATCATCGAAAGCGAGACTCGCTTCGGCATCGGCGCGGAGTTCAAGGAACGCCGCGACCATGATGTGATGGACGACGATTGGACCGTTTCTCCGGTGACCCAGCGTCTGCGCGACAAGGCGTGGAAACAACTTGGCACCAGCGGCAGCGGCAACCACTTCGTCGAGTTCGGTGCGTTCACCGTGACGGATGATTCGCTCGGGTTTCCGCCGGGCGAATACCTCGCGTTGCTCAGCCACTCGGGATCGCGCGGAACCGGCGCGCAGGTTTGCGATACCTATAGCAAACGCGCGATGGCCCGCCGCTCGAACCTGCCGAAGGAACTCAAGCACCTCGCCTGGCTCACGCTCGACGAGGCCGATGGCCAGGAATACTGGCACGCCATGAACCTCATGGGCCGCTACGCCGCCGCCAACCACGAACTCATCCACAAACACATCGCCAAAAAAGTCGGAGCCAAGGTGATCCTCGACATCGAGAACCACCACAACTTCGCCTGGAAGGAGACCCATGTCGTGAACGGCGAGGCGAAGGAACTCATCGTCCACCGCAAAGGTGCCACTCCGGCGGGAAAGGGCGTGTTGGGAATCATCCCCGGTTCGATGGCGAGCCCCGGTTTCCTCGTGCGCGGAAAAGGCGAGCCCGCCTCGCTGCACAGCGCGTCGCACGGCGCGGGCCTCGTGATGAGCCGCAAGAAGGCAGTAGAATCGTTCACCTGGAGCGGCGC
>DATISV010000193.1:0-5004 GCA_035468505.1 Luteolibacter sp.
TGATCGAGACGGTCATCGCCATCGGCGTGCTCGCCGTGCTTCTCACCGGCTTCATGATCGTCTTCGCGCCAGCTGCCGCCGGCATCCGACGCGCCATCAGCATTCAGGAAGCCGATCGTCTAGCCTCCACCGTCGAGCAGGAACTGGTCACCTACCGCAGCGGCGATCCCGGCAACACCGGATTCGAAAAAGCCTTCGAGTGGATCAAGGAATCCGATTCCGCCAACACCGCGCTGCTCGTCTATCAATATCGCGGCAGCCTGTCGGCCAAGCGCCCCGACGGCACACCTGACCCCGTCCCTGACGCGGCGGGCAAGCTCGCCGGCAGGGACTTCGCCGTGAAAAGCATGTTGCGCCGGAAAAACGATCCTGAATTCATCCAGGACCTGCCCGCCGTCGAAGGCGGGGTCTATCTGGTGAAGTGCACCCAGCTCGTTTACGATGCCTCCCAGCAACTCGTTCCCGGCACCCCGGGACAGATCCGCGACCCTAAGAGCGGCGGTGCTTCATCGAACAATGCCGACGTGTATCCCGAGGCGGTGATCGCCTTCAACTCGGAGTTCTACTCGCTGCCGGGCAGAAACGCCTCGTTCTTCGAAGGCCAGGCATACACCAAGTTCTTCAACAATCCCAAAAAGCCGGTTTTCACCCGCAACCTGGCCGTGCGCCGCTGATCTCCTTCCCATTCAGTCATGAAAACCCCAGTCAAACACCGCGCGGGCTTCACCTTGCTTGAACTGTTGGTCGCCATGGTGGTCACCACCATCATCGTCACGGTACTTGTTTCCATCACCTCCATCGCCATCGATGTATGGAACCGCAGCCGCGCCGAACTGCGCGCCTCCCGCCAGGCCAAGGCGATGGTGGACACCCTGGCCCGCGATTTCGAATCGCTCGTCCTCCGCACCGGCAACGATTTCGAATGGCTCAATGTCCGCGTCCAGCCGCCGGACAACAGTTCCAACGCCGCCAAAATGATTTATTTCACCGCGGCCACCGACCGCTATAACGGCGAAATCGGGACGGCCGAGGATCTGGGTGGCGACGTTTCCTGCGTCGGCTATCAACTCGATTGGAGCGATCCGCTGGCCACCGGCAGCGGTGGAGATTTCGAAACTTTTGTCCTCTACCGCCGACTGGTGAATCCAAAGGAGGCTTTCGACAATTTGCTGGGCGAAACCGATCTCAACCAAGCGTTCAACAGTGTCAGCGGACAAATCGAAGACGAGGGGAATTTCGTCTGCGAGAATATCTTCCAGTTCACCATCACCTTCCATCTCGAAGTGCCCTCCGCCACCCCGGGCAACCCGCCGGAGCAGGAGTTGCTCGTCATCGAGCCCACGGGCGGGACATCGGAATTCCGCATCACGGGCCATGGCATCGTGACCGTGCCCGCCAGGGACGAATTGAGGTCCGCCAAGCTCAAGTCCGTGGGCATCTCGCTGACCGTGCTGGCCGACAGTGGTATCGACCAACTGCGCAACACACCCGCGCGTGCCGAGGATGCGGCATGGCTGGCGAAGAATTCCTACCAGTACTCCAAGCTGGTCCATCTGCCGGGGATGTAGGCACATTCGTGAGAATGTGGTCTTTGCCTCTGCGGCTTGCACACTCCGCGTTCCCACGAGCGCGCCTACTACAAGGCTCCGAACCTGCGGTGGCGGCGCTGGTATTCGTCCACCGCCTCCAGCAGGTCCTGCCGCCGGAAATCGGGCCAGAATTTCCTCACGATCACGATCTCGGCATAACTGATCTGCCACAGCAGGAAATTCGAGACCCGCATCTCGCCGGACGTGCGAATCAAAAGATCCGGATCGGGGATGCCTGCGGTTTGCAGGCGCTCCGCAAAGGAACTGCAATCGATTTGCTCCGGGCTGATTTTTCCCGTCACGGCGTCGGCGGCCAGCGCGCGGGCGGCGGCCACGATTTCCTCGCGCGCGCCGTAGGACAGCGCCAGCACCAGCGTGAGCGCCGTGTGATCCTTGGTTTCCTCGATCAGGCGCTCTAACAGCTTTCGCGTCTTGGCCGGCAGCCGCTCGGTCTGGCCGATTGTCAGCAGCCGGATGTTCTGCTTTTTAAGATCCGTCGCCTTTTCCGATAGAAAACGGTCCAGCAACTCCATCAACGCCTTCACTTCCGCTTCCGGGCGGTTCCAGTTTTCCGAGGAAAACGCATACAGCGTGAGGTATTCCACGCCGAGGTCGATGCAGGCGTCGGTGACTTCCCTAACAGACTCCGCCCCCGCGCGGTGGCCCTCGCGGCGCGGCAGGCCGCGCTCCTTCGCCCAACGGCCGTTGCCGTCCATGATTACGGCGATGTGGCGGGGGATGTCGGGGAAATCGGGCATAGGTCCCATGGATCCTACAAGTCCTGTTTGGCAACCAGGGTCTGCCTGCGGTCCGGCCCCACTCCCACAAAGGCAATGGGCGCGCCGCACAGCTCGCCGAGGCGCTTAAGATAAAGCTTCGCGTTTTCCGGCAGCCGCCCGTAGTCGGTGCAAGCTGTGGTGTCGGCTTGCCAGCCGGGCAGGCTCTCATAAACCGGCACCGCGCGGTCCCACGCCGAGCGGTCGGCGGGTGGCAGATCGTGGATTTCTCCGTCGATCCGGTAGCCGGTGCAGATTTGCAGGGTCTCGTAGGAGTCGAGGCCATCGAGATTGGTGACCGCAAGACCTGTGACGCCGTTGACCATGCAGGCGAAGCGCAGCAGCACGGTATCAAGCCAACCACAACCGCGCGGGCGGCCGGTGGTCGCGCCGAATTCGCGCCCGAGTCCGTGGAGGTATTCCGACAAGCCCTCGTCGCCGGTGGGGAAGGGGCCCGAGCCGACACGCGTGGTATAGGCCTTGCACACGCCGATGACCGATTGGATCGCGGTGGGCGGCAGGCCGGTGCCGGTGCACGAGCCGCCGGCGGTGGTGTTCGATGAGGTGACGAACGGAGAGGTGCCGAAGTCGATGTCGAGCAAGGTCCCTTGCGCGCCCTCGAAAAGCAGGTTTTTCCCGGCTTTCCACGCCTGGTGCAGCACGGGAATGGTGTTGGTGACATGCGGTTTCAGCCGTTCATAGGCGCTGTAAACTTCCGCGATCACATCCTCCGCCGTGAAGGTGGTCAGATCGTAGCGGGCGAGGACTTCATTCGCTTCCGCCACGCGCGCGGCGATCCGTGCGGTGGTGAAATCGCGGTCGGCCAGATCCGCCATGCGCAGGCCGCAGCGGTTGATCTTGTCCGCGTAGGCCGGTCCGATGCCGCGCTTGGTGGTGCCGATCTTCTGGTCGCCCAGCGCGGCCTCGCGCGCGGCGTCGAGTTCCTTGTGGAAGGGCAGCACCACATGCGCACGGTCCGAGATGAGCAGTTTCTCGGCGGTAATAGCGATGCCCTGCGCTTCGATGCGGGCGATTTCCTGCACCAGTCCCACGGGGTCGAGCACCACGCCGTTGCCGATGACATTGATCTTGTCGTCCCACAGGATGCCGGAAGGCAGCAGGTGCAGGACGTATTTCACGCCCTTGGCGATGACCGTGTGTCCGGCGTTGTTGCCGCCCTGGCCGCGGATCACGACATCGGCGCTCTCGGTGAGGTAATCGACGATTTTCCCTTTGCCTTCGTCCCCCCACTGGAGACCGGTGATGATGGTGTTCATTATGGTGAAAAAATAGGTCCTATGAGTCCCATAGGTCCTATGATTTGGTTCTCTCGATCAGTTCCGCGAACTCACCGAAGAAATACGCCGCGTCGTTGGGTCCTGGCGCTGCTTCGGGGTGGTATTGGACGCTGAAGACGGGATGCTCCTTGTGGCGCATGCCCTCGACGGTGCCGTCGTTGAGGTTGATGTGCGTGACTTCGATTTCCGGAGGCAGCGAGTCGGCATCGACAGCGAAGCCGTGGTTCTGCGAGGTGATGGAGATTCTGCCGCTGCGCAGGTCCTTGACCGGCTGGTTGCCGCCGCGGTGGCCGAACTTGAGCTTGAAGGTCTTGCCGCCGAAGGCGAGGCCTAACAGCTGGTTGCCGAGACAGATGCCGAAGATCGGTTTCTTGCCGATCAACTCGCGCAACTCGGCGTGAATGTAATCGAGCGCCGCCGGATCGCCGGGGCCATTGGCGAGGAATACTCCATCGGGATTCTTCGCCAGCACCTCGGCCGCGGTGGTGGTGGAGGGGACCACCTCGACCTCGAAGCCGGCCTGCCGGAGGCGGCGCAGGATGTTGAACTTGATGCCGAAGTCATAGGCGACGATGCGGTGGCGCACCGGCGGCAGATCCTCATACGGTCCGGGGTGTTCGGTGGAAACATTGGGCAGCACCCACTGGCGGGATTCTTCCTCCCATTTGAATGCCTCGGGCGTGGTGACTTCCTTGACGTAGTCCATGCCGGCCATCGAGGGCGAGGCCTTGGCGGCGGCGATCGCCTCATCGGCGGTCAGTTCGGTGCTGAGGCAGGCACGCATCGCGCCGAGCGAGCGCAGGTGCTTGGTGAGCGCGCGGGTGTCCACGTCCTCGATGCCGAGGATGCCGTGGGCCGCGAGATACTCGTCGAGCGACTGGGTGGCGCGCCAGTTCGAGGGAACTTCGCAGAGTTCTCCAATCACGAAGCCGCGGATGTGGGGTTCGCGGGACTCGGCGTCTTCCGGATTGACCCCGTAATTTCCGATTTGCGGGTAGGTCATTGCGACGATCTGGCCGCGGTAGGAGGGGTCGGTGATGACCTCCTGGTAGCCTGACATCGAGGTGTTGAAACAAATGTCCCCGGTGGTGGTTCCGGTGGCTCCAAACGCGGTTCCATGGAAACAGCGTCCGTCTTCAAGGGCGAGAATGGCGGTTTTCGGCACGGCGGCGCAAGCTAGGCACCCGTCCGGTGCGATGCAAGCGTGTAGGCGCGTTCGTGAGAACGCGATTCTCTTGCGCCTCGCTCTCACGAGCGAGCCTACGCGGCGCGCCTACTCGCGTGCCCGGCTGTCGATGACGATGGTGACCGGGCCGTCGTTGATCAGGGAAACCCGCATGT
>DATISV010000194.1:0-10299 GCA_035468505.1 Luteolibacter sp.
CGGCGAGGTGGCTGATGGATTTTTCCCCGGATTCCGCGTGGGTGACGGTGAAAACGGACTGCGGTGCCGTGCGCAGGGTGGCGAGGGCGGGCCTGGAATCGGGAGCCGCGACCATCCACAGGACGGCGGCGGTGAACATCAATACGGCGGCGGCGGCAAGGAGCGAGATTTTCACCACCCGGCGGCGCTGGAGGGTGATGACGCGCTCGATGGGCACCACCGGCACGCGCTCGATGGCGGCTTGCGCGGCATAGCGGGATTCCAGCGCGCTGTGGATGCGGGCCAGTCTGTGCCAGACTGTGCGGGACTCCGGGTTTTTCAGCAGCTCGGCTTCAAGCGCGGCAGCTTCGTCGGCGCCAAGCTCGCCGTCGAGCATGCGCAGCATTTGCTTGTGGAGTTCCTGCGAAATCATGACGGGCGGGCGGCGAGGGTGTCTTCGATGCAGCGGCGCAGAACCTCGCGGATGCGCAGCAGGGCGATTCGCAGGCTGCCGGCGGTGCGGCCGGTACGGGCGGCGAGATCCTCCAGCGAATGGCCCGGCGTGTAGCGCTCGCGGACCAATTCCTGTTGGGACTCGCTGAGTTTGTCGAGGCATTGATCGAGGGCGGAGAACAGTTCCTCATCGGATTCCTCGGCCGGAGCGACCTCGGCCAGCACATCGATAACCTCGCTGGAAAACATCACGCGGCCGCTGCGCCTCTGCCGGTCGTGCTGACGCAGCACCTCGTAGCGGGCGATCCGGAAGGCCCAGGCGAGGAAATTGGTGCCGGGCTCGAAACGATCGCGCTTCTGCCACAGCGCGGCGTTGGTTTCCTGCAGGACATCGGCCACGTCGGGGCTGCCGGGCATGAGCGAAACGATGAAGGCACGCAGGCTTGCCTGATGCTCGGTCATCAATTTCACGTATGCCGCCAATTCGGCGGCTTGATTGGCTTTCCGGCGCATGATCCATGGGAAACCGGCCGACATGGCGGGATGTTACAGAATTTGTCCCGGAATGCGGAGGACCACCCGGCCAAACATGGTGTGGCACCCGGTCACAGGCCAAGCGAGATGAGGAGACGGAAAAAGCGATAGGGAGCGGCTGCCGCCAGACTGGCGCGGAGAAACGGGCCTTCCGGCGTGACGTTGACCGGGCCGCTCCAAGCGCCGCCGGCCGGATGGGTGGCGAGGTCGTCCCAGCCATCGAGCGATTCGGATCCCTGGATGGTTACTGATCTATCGGATGGCACGGGATTCGCGGTTAGAAAAACGAGGGTCATGCCATCAAGGCGCGGAGCCCGGGCGAGGCCGTCGGCGGCGTCGGCGGGATCGCTGCCTAGGAGGTATTCGATGCCGTTCGGCAGTCCGTTTCCGTCGACATCGGCGGCGAAGGCTGCCGCCGGGTTGTCGCGGCCGCCGGGGAGCAGGGCGAAGTGGGTTTGGGCGTAGCCCTGCCACGGGGTGAGCGGGTCGAGCTTGCCGCTGAGCCAGTCGATCAGGTTGACGGCGAAGACGGCGTTGTCGAAGCGGGTGATGTTGGTGCCCGCGCCGTTGAGGTTGAAGAAGGTGTTGCGGTCGAAGTGACCGGCGACGCGGCCATGACCGGCGTCGATGGCAACCAGCGAGGCGTCGTTAGCGGTGACCGCGCGCGAGCTGCCCTGATAGTTGTTGCCGGGGTTGGTGCCGTCGTTGTTGCGGGTGGTGCCCTTGGCGACGGCGAGCTTGGTGAGGGTGGTGCCGGGCGGCGTTGGGAGTTGGTTGAGGACGACGGGGGAAACACCCTCGCCGTCGAACTGGTTCACGCCGTCGAGGATCGGGTGGCCGGGCGTGGTGAAGTCGCCGTTGGCGCGGATCAGCGAGTAGGTGCCCTGGTCCTGGTTGACGATAAGGCCGAAGCGGTCGAGGAACGGTTGGTCGGAATCGGGCGCGTCCTTCCATGAGCCGCCGAAATTGGCGTCGCTGATGAACAACGCGCCACCGCCGCGCTGGCGGATCCAGTTTTCCACGGCATCGACCGATGCGGCGGAGTAAGCCGCGTTGTTCGAGCCGAACACCAGAACGTCCCAGGCATCGAGATCGAAGTTGCTGAAATCGATCGCGATCCCCTGCGACGGGCCGCTGGCGTTTTCCGCGGTTTCATTGATCTGGCTGACGACGTAACCGGCGTTTTCCAGCGTGAGACGCAGGGTGTTCCAGCCGTGATTGCCACCGGAGGTCGAGGCGTTGTAGATATCGGCAAGTTGTTCGGTGCGCTGGGTGTCATTGCTCGCTTCGAGAAAGCCGCCGGAGCGGTCGGCCCCGCGGATGAAGAGAACGCGGCTGATGTCGGGATCCGGGGAAACGTGGACGATCCAGTCCTGCGCCGGATCGGCGGGCGGGTCGCCGAGCGAGACGACACCGCCGCCGGTGACGCTGTCCACCGAACCGGTTTGCATCGCCCCGCCGTCGCGGGGATCGAACCAGCGGATTTGGAACGGGCCGCTTGCGTCGGTTAGATCGAGCGTGGCGGTGCCGCCGTTGTAGAGCTGGACGACATATTCGGTGCCGGGATTGGCGAGGCAGCGGTTGGCGTTGTTGCCGGAACCGGAAACGAGGTCGTTGCGGTTGCTCATGGCATGGAACGCCGCGCCGCTGAGTTTCCAGAAGTCGAGGAAATGCCGGCAGACATCCCAGAACGAATCGCGTGAGCGGAAGTCCTGGCAGGTGAGGTCGGAGTGCGGATAGCCGTAGCCGAAATACCATTCCACGCCGGCTCCGCCCGCCAGTGCATGACCCCAGAGGGCGTTCCTGCGGCCGTCGAGGTGGCTGTTGCCGGGATCGGAGTCCGGGCGCAGCGCCGCCTGTGCGTCACCGGGCTCGTCACAGGCGACGACCCATTTTTTCCCGGCGGCCGCGGAATTGGCGACCCATGTCAGGGTGTCGGCGAAGACATTGGTGAAGTTGCTGTTGTTGGTCTGAAGCGAGGCACCGGTGTATTGCGAGGCATTGCCTAACAGCGGAGTGTACACCACATTTTTCTGGTTCGGATAGGTGTGGATGACGACGTTGTGGCGGTAGGGATTATGGTCGGCGAACCACTGGGCGAAGGCCTTGCGTTGGGCGTCGGTGTTGACGTTTTCCTCGCCGATGTTCCAGTTGAGCGCGAGGTGGTGGCCGAAGCGGGCGACGAGTTCGCGGTAGTAGAGGATGCGCTCGCGGCCGAGCGCGCCGCCGTCCATGCGCTGGTCGTTCTCGGTTTCCTGGGTCTTGAAATGAAGATACATCCCGCGGGTGCCGGCGAAGCCGAGAACGCGGTCCCACTGGGCGAGCTTCGAGACGTCGAAGCGGTCGCGGTGGACCTTGTTGCCGGCCCAACGGGTGTCGTTGGCGGCGGACTCGTAGTCGGCGATGTTGTTAGTTAATCGATGAGGAAAGACGTTGTCGTCGTCGCCGTCGAGGCTGAAGGTGAGGAACGAAACGGCGTTGAGCCCTTCCGAGGCGAGATAGTCGATCGCACCTAACAGTTCGGCGCCTTTTCCGCCCTGCCAGGTGAAATCCGACATACGAGAGGCATCGTAGTCGGCGGCGTGCGGCGACCACGACTTGCGGCGGTTGCCGACGTTCGGAGTGGCGTCGAAGTCATCATAAGCCAGCAGGTTTTCCGGGGCGTCGGTGCCGCATTTCATGAACCATTCGCCCGTTCCCGCGAAGCGCAGGTGATGGGCACCCACATATTCCAGTCGGCCTTTGGCGCGAAGATCGGGCGCGGCCTTGTCGCTGGCGACCGCCTCGATGGTGCCGGACGCGCCGTCGAAAAATCCGGCGGAGTCGCCCGCGCCGGGGTCGTTGGAGATGGCGACATCGATACCGGTGCGGAACGACACCGAATAGTTCCAGGTCCCGGTCTCGTCCGGGGAGAAGTGACAGAGCCAGACGTTTCCGGCATCGGCCGAGGATTCGGCGGCGTCTCCGTCGGCGGCGTAGAAACCGGGGACGAGATAGGATTTCCCGGATGCAGGATGGGAAAAGGTGACATCCATCCGGTATTCGGAAAACGGATTGGGCGTGGCGGTTTCCGAAGTTCCGGGCCCGCTGCCGACGAGAGTGATGCGGTGCCACTGGCGCGGCTCGCCAGCGACCGTGACGCTCGTCGATCCGGGCGGGAGCACCGTGACGGTGGCGTCGTCGGTGGCGGTGTTTTCCTCTGCGTCGGTGACGGTCAGGCGGAAGACATAAGCACCCTCGACAAGGCCGGAAACCGCAAGCGCGGCGCTGTCATCGCCGCCGAGCGTGGCGGTCGCAGGGCCGCTGAGCTGGGACCACGCGTAGGCCAGTCCAGGCCCGCCGGTGGTGGATCCGGTCAGGGTGGTCGAGTTGACCGGCAGCACCAGCGTGCGGTCCGGCCCGGCGTCGGCCGTAAGCGGGACCGGGCCGCCGACATCGGTGACCGTGAACTGGATTTCATGGAAAGCGCCTGCCGTGCCGCTGCCGTTGGTGCCCGACCACGGAGTGGCACGCAGCGTGTGGAGACCGTTGTTGAACGTGCCGTTGTTATAATTTCCGCTGTTGTCACCGAACAGCGCGTAGGGCGCGACGCCCTCGGTCTGGTTTTTCGCGGTCGCGCCGCCCAGCGCGAACACCACGCTGCCGATGCCTGTTCCGACGGTGACATTGGCTCGGACGTTGAAGATGGTGAACCCGAGCACAGTGGTGTCGATGACGGCACCCGGGGCGATCGGATCGAAGCCCGCCACCGGTTGATCGGTCGCGGAGTTGATCAGTGTGAGCGAGTCCACGCTTTGCGCCATGGCGGACGGCGGCATCGACAACAGGGCGAGCACGCATGCGGCAAGAGCGCAGATGCGGGTGGTGGGAGGGTGGGGATTCGTTTTCATGGGAAAAATCAGCCGATGCCGGACAAGCTTGCATAGCACTCATTCAACGGCCTCGAAACTCCTGAATTCCGATGATTTGAAAATCAGGCATGTCATTGAATCCGAAATGCGGCCGTATCGAGAACATGCCGACGATCAATCCACGGACAGGCGGTGGTTTTCTTCAATCGTCACTTCGTCACAATCGCGGATTTGGAAGAGCTTGGCATCGTCGGAATTGCCTGTGCTGCGGATCTTATTGTCCGCGATGCGAAGCCCGGTGGTGCTGCGCGCTCCCACAGCGGTCTCGCCGCGCAGGACAAACTCGTTTTCAACGATTCGGATGCCGCGGTGAACGACCGGGTTCGGCCGGCTGTTGCGCGGGTTGATTCTCACGACCGGCTCGCCGCATTCGATGAAGCGGTTGCGGCGGATCGTCATGTCGCGGACGCAACCGGATTCATACCATCCCTCAGCGTCGTTCTCGATCAGGATGGCGCTCATGTGGGTGGCGTGGAAGGTGTTGTCCTCGATGATTACCGGCCGACGGGTGGTGCAGAGGAAGCCGCGGGTCGGGATGTGGCGGACCTCGCAGCCGCGGATTTCCACCGTGGGCGTCCAGGTCACGTTTTCCAGGACATCGTGCTCGCGCATTCCCGCGGGTGCCGGATTTTGCAATGTGAGTTCCATTTCCTTGGGATCGATCATGCGGGCAGCGACGATGCGGTTGGTGGCATAGGGCGCGAGCGTGTCGGCGTGGACGAAATCGATTTCGTCCCCGGGATTGAAGGCCATGAACCCGAAGGTCTGCGCGTGCATGAAGCGGACGCGCAGCTTGTGCGGCTCCGGATTCGCGACGATGCGCAGATGGGTGCCGTGGACGTTGATCGCGTCGTCGTGCGCGCCGGAAAAGACACAGTCTTTCACCAGGATTTTCCCGCGGCAGCCGGAGAAGTGGAAACCGTCGGCCCACGCTGCGGTGGTGCGGCCGCTCGCTGGATCGGGTGCGATCTGGACGGAATCGAATGTGAGGTTTTCCGAAAACTGGCTGACCACTCCCATGCCGTGCAGAAAGTGGAATTTCACATCCTTCCAAGAGATGTCACGGCTGCGGCGGGTGAACACACCGGCGCAGTCGCGGAACGGGTCGCGAAGCTGATAGATGGATCCCCGCTTGAGCCGGTGCGCTCCGCCGAGGCGCACGCGGAATGGCTCGATCTCCGTGGCGGAGAGACCGCGTGTGGGAAAGCCCACGCGCCGGACGCGGCCGGTGGGGGGATCGAGTTCTTGGGCGAGTCCGTCGCGATGGATCCAGCCCTCGCCGGTCCATTCGAGTTGTCCGTCGGCGATTCGATAGGTCGAGTCACGGTGGATTTCGATGATCGCGAAGTCCTCACCGGTCTCCGCCACGCGGAATTCGGAAACGGTCGGGCGATGGTAATCGAAGGAGAGCCCGTCGATGGAAATTCTGTCCGAGCCATCGATGCATACGTGAATCATTTTCCCGCGGCTGACGAATTTCGCACCCGTTCCGGAGACGCGGACATGCGAAGCGGAGTTAATATGAAGCGCGACGGCCTTCGGCGTATCGGGATCGGAGTTGGTATTGGAGATCTGCCATGCCTCGCGATAAAGTTTACCAGGCAGGACATCGTAACGACCGGGTGCGAAGCGGACTTCGATGGGACTTTCCGCGGTGCCCGCGCCGCTAAGGGAAAGTGTCCGGGTCAACTCGCCGGGCGCGACGATTTCCACGCGATCCCCGGGTGCGAGCCGCAGCCGGTTGAGGTGATGGAATGTGCGCCATGCCCTGTCGCGAGCCAGACCGTCGCGCGAGTCGTCGCCGGCGGCGGGATCAATGTGATAGGTGGTCTCGCCGGGCGATGCGCGGCGCTCGTCCGCGGCGAAAACGGAGATGGAGCAGGCGAGAAGAAATAAAGCGGCGGATTTTTTCATGTAATCTCTTCGTCATCTACGGCTCCGCACTTGTCATCCATTCAACCATGCGAGCGTGTTGGTGCGGGTGAGCGCGGCGAATTCGTCGCGGTCCGTTTCCAACAAATCGGCCAGCGCCTCACCGATGGCGGGCAGGTTGGCGGGATGATTGATTCCCTCTGCCAACGGATGGGTGATGTTGGCGGGCGGCGGAAGCATGTCCGGCGCGTCGGTTTCCACGAGGATGCGGTCGCGCGGCAATTCCCTGAACACCTCCCGCACCGCCTCCTTGCGCTCGTGCAGGAAATGGCCGGAAAACGAAAACCACGCACCGAGCGGCAACAAGCGCCGGGCGGTTTCCAGCGAGCCGTTGAAGGAATGCATCAGAAACCGCGGCGGCGGATGGGCGGACAACGCATCGATCAGATGCCCCCACGCCTTCAGACAATGGATCACGACCGGCCTGTCCGTTTCCCGCGCAAGATCGAGCTGGGTCTCGAAGACCGGCAATTGAACCTCCACAGACGGCGCAGCAACCCAGCGGTCCAGTCCGCACTCGCCGATCACGGCACGCGGATGTTTTTCCAATATCGCCGCCAGACGCTCCCGCCAGCCTTCCGAAACGATATCCGCTTTCCACGGATGAATGCCGAATGCCGGAGTGACCGTTTCCGGAAAACCGCTCGCCAAAGCCTCCACCGCCGGCCAATCCGCCTCGCAAGTCGCATTCACCACGCAATGTTCCACTCCCGCCTCGCGCATGGCCGCAAGCATGATGACGGGATCGCCCAGCCTCGCATCGTGGAGGTGGTTGTGGGCGTCGAACCAACCGGTCATCGCGACATCCGCTCAGCGCAAGCCGCGCGGCTTGGGTTTGTTGGGCGTATCGAATGTCACTTCGGTGATCGAGAGACGCCGACCGTTTTGGGGATCGTGCGTGGCCACCTGCATCTTGCGCAGCGTCCACACATCCTTGGCCACCTGCATCACGTCCTCGACTTGGAACTCCTTGATCAGCGCGCCGTTCTTGTCGTGACCGCGGATGCGCATGAAGGCGCCGAACTTGGTGTGCACCCAGACATACACCGCTTCGTAGCGACCCGGCTTGCCCTGGGGTTTGTCGATGCGGATCTTGTAACATTCCTGGCCCGCCACGTCCTCGCGCCCTTCCAGCTTCGGGTCCGGCCAGTAGAAAAACCGCATCGCGAGATCCTCGTAGGTCAGGTCCGTGTCGGCGACCGGCTCCACCATTTTCTCCGCGGAAAACGCGTGCGTCTTGCCGTTCTTGATTTCGTAGAGATTGAACGCCTCGTCCCCCATGCGCATGTGGAAGCCCTGCCACGGCCCGTTTTTTTCGGAAAACTGGAACTGGATGTTCTCGCCCTTGAGAAAGAGCACCACCGGCGTGCGATCCCGCCCCTTCCGGAGGTTGCCCCGTAAACCATCGTCGAGTTGGACCAACGTCGCGGACATCCTCGCGCCTTCGAGAATCGCGCGGGCGTCGGGTTCCTGGGCGTGAAGAGGCGGTGTCGCGAGCAGCAGCGCGGTGAGCGGTATCCAGTTTCGCATGACGGTAAGATGGCTGATTCGTGGCATTGGACAAGCCCGGCCGGATTCTTATTCGATTCCGGAGGCCAGCCGGCGCTTGCCTAAGCCGGGCCGCTCACCTAGGGATGCCGGCGATGAAACGACTTTTCATGCCCGTTTTGCTGGCGCTCGGCATCGCCTCGTGCTCCGAACCTCCCAAGGAAGAAACCAAGACTCCGGCCACACCCGACCCGGTGCCCGCCGCCGCAGCGGCACCGAAAGTCCGCCTCAAGACCGACATGGGCGACATCGTGCTCGAACTGAACCGTGAAAAAGCCCCCGTCACGGTGGAGAATTTCCTCAATTACGTGAACAAGAAACACTACGACGGCACGGTGTTTCACCGGGTGATGCCCAATTTCATGATCCAGGGCGGTGGCATGACGCTGGTCAACGGCCGAATGACCGAGAAACCCACGGACCGCCCGATCAAGAACGAGAGCCAGAACGGACTCAAAAACCTGCGGGGCACCATCGCCATGGCACGCACGATGGATCTGCACAGCGCCACCTCCCAGTTTTTCATCAACGTGGTGGACAACCGCATGCTCGATTACCCCAGCAATGGCGGCTACGCGGTGTTCGGCAAAGTCGTCGAAGGCATGGATGTGGTGGACAAGATCAAGGCCGGCCAAACCGTCGCGGGCCCGACCGGGGAACCCTCCTCCCCGGTGAAACCCGTCGTCATCCAGTCGGCCAGCGTGGTCGAGTGATCCAGCACATCACCCGTTCCACCCGGTTTCACATGCAACTCTGGCTCTGCCCGCTGGCCGCATTCCTGTTGGGCTCCATCCCCTTCGGACTGCTGATGGCGCGAACCAGGGGTATCGACATCCGCGCCCACGGCTCTGGCAACATCGGCGCCACCAACGTCTTCCGCGTGATGGGAAAAAAGGAAGGCACCGTCTGCCTGCTTCTCGACATGCTCAAGGGCTTCGTCCCGGTGGCGCTTGCGGTGAATTTCATCCAGATCGCCGGCCGGCCGGTGCAGGTGCCGCTCGGTTTGCCCGAAACCTGGGCCCTGGTGCTTCCCGAGGCACAGGCTCTCACCGCACAAGTCGCGCACATCGTCACGGCGCTGTGCGCCGTGCTCGGACACAATTATTCGCCATGGGCCGGCTTCAAGGGCGGCAAGGGGATTTCCACCTCCGCCGGGGTGCTCATCGGCCTGATGCCATTCGCGGTGATCATCCTGCTGGCCGTCTGGCTGCTGCTGGCCTTCACCACGCGCTACGTTTCGGTGGCCAGCATGGGAGCCGCACTGGTGCTGCCGTTCGTCACCCTCTGGGGATCGTGGCATCACGGCCGCATCCAGGACGGCACTTGGAACAAACCGTTGTTCATCCTCACCGTCTTCATCGCCGCCAGCGCCGTCTGGAAACACCGCGCCAACATCCGGCGGCTGATCGATGGCACCGAAAACCGCTTCGGGCGCAAAAAAGAAAACTCTCCACACCCATGAAACCCTTCACCTCTGCCGCCATTCTCGGAGCCGGCTCGCTCGGCACCGCACTCGCCAGATTGCTCGCGCCGAAACTCGAATCCGTCCTCCTCGTTTCCATCGAGGAAACATGCGTGACCGGCATCAACCGCGACCACCGCAATCCGAAATACCTCACCGACATCCCGCTCGGCGAAAACGTCCGCGCCACCTGCGACCACCGCGAAGCGCTGACCATGCCGCTCATCATCTTCGCCGTGCCGACCGTTGGCGTGCGCTCGGAGGCACAAAAGCTCGCCGGCCTCGGCCTGCCGGTGACCACTCCCCTGCTCTCCTGCACCAAGGGCATCGAGCGCAACACCGGCGAGCGCATGAGCGAAATCCTCGCCGAAATTTTCCCATCCCATCCCGTCGCTGTCCTCACCGGCCCCAACCACGCCGAGGAAATCGCCCGCGACCTCGTCACCTGCGCCGTCCTCGCTTCAAACAACCCAGCCCTCG
>DATISV010000195.1:0-1814 GCA_035468505.1 Luteolibacter sp.
CTTGCGGTGCACCGCGGCCACCGCAGCCGCTGGACCACGGCCTGGATGCTGGGCGTGCTGCTCTGCCAGTTCGCATTTCTCACGCTGCGCGGCGAACAGCGCGCCGCCTGCCCGCTGGGCGACCGCGGGGAAATCCTGGCCTTCCTTTCGTGGTCGCTCACCCTGTTTTACCTGATCATCGGTCCGGCCTACCGGATCTCGCTGCTGGGCGTCTTCACCGCGCCGGTGGTGGTGATTTTCCAATCGATCGCGCTGATTCCCGGCGTGCTTTCGGCCGACCCGCAGCCGCTGCCCGGCGCCAACCCGTGGCACGAGACGCACGCCGCCACCTCGGTGCTGGCCTACGGCGCGCTGGCCCTCGCGGCGGTGGCCGGCGTGATGTTCATGGTGCTCGACAAGCAATTGAAGGGGCAGCACCTCACCAGCGGCCTGTTCCGCAACCTGCCGCCGGTGCGCGAGCTACTCGTCTCGCTCAAACGCCTGCTGTGGACCGGCGGCGTGCTGCTCACCATCGGCGTGATCGCCGGCATCGTCATGCCGCATCATCCGGCGGCCATCGGCCACCTCGTGGCGGCACTGATCGTTTGGGCCTGCTACGCCGTGTTGCTCGGCGTGATGACGTTCCGCGGCATAACCGGACGCCGGCTCTCGATCGCCACCGTGGCCCTGTTCATCCTCTCGCTCGCCGTGTTCGCGTTCATCTGATGGAACTCATTTGTCTCGGACTCAATCACAAGACCGCGCCCGTCGAAGTCCGGGAGCGGTTCGCCGTGGGCAATCACCGGCTGGGCGAGGCGGCGCGGGAACTCCACACCCTGGCCGGCGTCTCGGAAGCGGTCGTCATCTCCACCTGCAACCGCACCGAGTTCTATCTGGCCGCATCGTCAGCCACCGAGGCGGCGGCCGCGCTCGAATCCCACCTCGCCGGAAAAACCGGTGTCAGCGGCGAGGCCAGCGCGCATTTCTACCGGTTCGAAAAACACCCCGCCGCCCGCCATCTGTGCCGCGTGGTCAGCGGGCTCGATTCGATGATGCTTGGCGAGACCGAGATCTTCGGGCAGGTGAAGCAATCCTATCAGGCCGCGCTCGACGCCGGTTCCACCGCCCTCGTGCTCAACCGCCTGTTCCAGCGCGCCTTCGGCATCGGCAAGAAAGTCCGCACCGAGACCTCCATCCAGGAGGGAGCCACCTCGGTGGGCAACGTCGCGGTGGAACTGGCCGGGAAAATCTTCGGCCACCTCGGCGAGAGCGAGGTCATGATCCTCGGTGCCGGCGAAATGAGCCGCGTCACCGCCCAAAGCCTCGTCTCGCGCGGCGCGCGCTCGATTTTCGTCACCAACCGCTCGTTCGAACGCGCCGAACAACTCGCCGCCGAAATGAACGGCATGGCCGTGCGCTTCGACGACTGGCAGGGCGTGCTCGAACGCGTGGACATCGTCATCGCCTCCACCGGCGCGCCGCACGCCATCGTCCACCGCGAACACGTCGAACAGGTCCGCCGCGCCCGCAAGTTCCGGCCGCTGTTCTTCATCGACATCGCCGTCCCGCGCGACATCGACCCCGCCGTCGGCGAGATCGAGGAAGTCTATCTCTACGACATCGACACCCTCGAACAAATCGCCTCCGACGCGCGCGTCAAGCGCCAGCGCCAGATCGAGGAATGCGAACGCATCATCGAACGCGAACTCGCCAAACAACCACTGCCGGGAACCTGAAACACCGCAAGGCGTTCACCGCGGCCGCGGTTTCAAAGGAGGGTCGCGCTCCGGGCGTCCCAATGAGTCAGACTCAGCTATCTTCGGGATAAGGAATAG
>DATISV010000196.1:0-2104 GCA_035468505.1 Luteolibacter sp.
TCCTATCAATCCGACGTCCGCCCCGATCTCTCCTTCGGAAACGATGACGACCGCTCGCTGTTTTTCCATCGCGACAACCATTTCTTCTACCTCAACGATGGCCACCCGGGTGGCGGTCCGCCGCTGCGACTGCCCAACCACGAGGCTCCCGGTGCCGACGGTTTGTTTCCTGCCGAAGCGGAGTTCGGCCGCGTCACCGGCAACAACACCGCCACCTGGCAGCCGTCGATTCACGATTGGTATGAGACGGTGAAACTCAACTACGGCCACGATTACACCACCGGCCGCGACACCTCGCACCTGCCCGCCCGCGACGCCGATCCGGCTGAAGTCCCGCGCACCTGGCGCACCATGGACGAAATCCTCGCCCACTGGCAGGAAATGGTCGTGGACGGCTTCCGCGTGGACATGGCGCACATGGTGCCGATGGAATTCTGGCGCTGGTCGATCCGCCGCTGCCGCGCGCGCGACGCCGAGGTGTTTTTCTGCGCCGAGGCCTACGACAACGACCCCGCCAAACTCACCGACGGCCATGTGCTCGACGAACTACTCAAATCGGGTTTCGATGCGGTTTACGACGATCCCTCCTACGACGTGCTCGAGGGCATCTACGACGACGGCAAGTGGGCCAACGACCTCGACCCACTCACCTTCACCGGCCGGCGTTTCCACCACTCGCTGCGCTACGCGGAAAACCACGACGAAGTCCGCCTAGCCAACCCGGACGTGTGGGGCGGCCACGGCATGCACACCGGCAAGCCGGTGAGCGCAGTGCTCTTCGCCATGGGGCGCGGGCCGGTCATGATCTATCACGGCCAGGAAGTCGGCGAACCCGCCATCGGTGCCGAGGGCTTCGGCGGCGACGATGCCCGCACCTCGATCTTCGATTACACCTCGATGCCCGAATTCACCAAGTGGGTGAACGGCCACCGCTACGACGGCGGGAAGCTCTCGGACGACCAGCGCCAACTCCGCGAGTGGTATGGAAAACTCATCCGCGCCGTTTCCTGCCGCGCCTTCACCCACGGCGAGTTCTACGGCCTCAACCACGCCAACCGCGACAACCCGGACTTCGGCAGGGTGGGGGATGAGACGTATTCCGGCCACTGGCTGTATGCCTTCCTGCGCCGCGACGGCAAAACCGGCCAGGCCTTTCTCGTGGTCGCGAATTTCCATCCCTCCGAAACCCTGTGCGGCGTGAAAATCCGCATCCCACACGACGCCCGCATGTTCGTCGGCCGCACCGGCGACGCGCGCTGGTCCTTTGCCGACCGGCTCGATTCCGAGTGGAGCGCGTCGTTCGATCAAACAGAACTGGAAGACGCCGGCCTGCCGCTGCCGGACCTTGCGCCCAGTTCCGCGATGCTTTTCGAAATCGGCCCGGGGCAATGATCGTTCGCCAAACCGTAATTTTCCCGAACTTTCCCGTTGCCAACCTCTCCGGCGCTTTCCTAACTTCTCCCCAGCATGAAAAAACTCCTGCTTGCAGCCACCTCCCTCGCCATTCTCGCCGGTAACGTTTCCGCGGACATCCACGCGCCTCCGGGCTCCACTTACACCTGGGAACGCAAACTCGGCCGCGCCGTCAGCAACATTCTCTACGGCGTGATCGAAATCCCCGAGCAAATCGTCCGCAAAACCGACGACCACGGTCGCAAGGCCGGATGGAGCTACGGTGCGGTGGACGGCACCAGCCGCGCCCTGCGCCGCCTCGGCTACGGTTTCTACGAGCTTTTCACCTTCACCTGCCCGACCTACCGCGGCACCTTCCGTCCGCCCTACGAGCGTTGCGGCGAGGACAACCGGATCGAGATGAACGTGAAGGACGGTCTCTCCGAATTCCCGCCGGAACTCGGTTTCGAGACTTACTTCAGACACTCCCGCGCCCAGAAATACTGAGCCCGGTTTTTCATTCCCATTCATAGCAAGAAGCGACGGATGCCCTCCGTCGCTTCTTTTTTACATCAATGGCAGTTCCTCTTCGGCGCGCCGGTGTGCGGCATCGAGACGCTCGCGGGCGGCATCGAGGTAATGTGCGTCGAGTTCGATGCCGGTGAAGTCGTCGATACCGAGGTTTTGCGCGGCCATTGCGGCGCTGCCGATA
>DATISV010000197.1:0-4622 GCA_035468505.1 Luteolibacter sp.
GGAAAAAGACGTGATCCGCCGCGAGATCGACATGGGCCTGGACGATCCGGACAACGCCGCCACCCGGCTGCTGCTGGCGACTGCTTTCCAGCACGACCCGCGCCGCCATCCGGTGATCGGCCACCGCCATCGCTTCGACGCACTCACTTACGACGACCTCACCACCTACCACCGCACGCGCTACACCACAGACCGCGCGTTCTTTGTAGTCTCGGGCGATTTCGACGCGGATGCAACGCGGGCCGCGATCGCCGAACTGACCGCGGATTGCCAACCGGGCTGCGGTCGGGAGCCACTGGTGGCGATCGATCCGCCGCAACTCGGACCGCGCCGCGCCCGCGAAACTTTCGCCATCCCGGTGAGCCGGATATCGATGGCATGGAAAATGCCCGCGCTCGACCACCCGGACGCACCCGTCTGCGAGGTGCTCGCCGCGATGCTCGGCCGCGGCCGGTCGTCGCGCCTCAACCGCACGCTGCGCGAACAACGCGGGCTGGCACTGGAAATTTCCGCCTGGTCATGGATCGGCTCCGGCCGCGAAGGCCTGCTCGCCGTTGCCGCGGATGTCCTGCCGGAAAACCGCGACGCCCTCGCCGCAGCGGTGTTGGAGGAAATCGCGGCCATGCAGGACGACGATCTGACAGCGGACCTCGCCAAGGCGCAGCGCCAGATCGCCGCCTCCCAGTTCCGCACGCTCACCAGCGCGTCCGGCCGCGCCAGCGACCTCGCCTCGAACTGGCACGAGGCGCGCGATCTGGATTTCACCCGCCGCCACGTCGCCGACATCGCGGCGGTCACCGTGGACGACGTCCGCCGCGTGGCATCCCGGCTCACCGAGGCGCGCGTCATCCAGACGATTCTCGATCCGCTCGACGCCCCGGCTCCGGCGCGGGCCGGCAAGACGCGCCAACAGCGCGGCGAAGTCGAGGTCCACACGCTGCCCAACGGCCTGCGGGTGGCCATGCTGCCGGACCGCCGCGTGCCGCTGGTCCAGGCGCTCACCGCGGTGAAAGCCGGCCTGCCTTCCGAAACACCCGAAACCAACGGCCTCAACCAACTGCTCGCCGCCACCCTGCCGAAGGGCAGCGCCACGCGCAGCGCGGAGGAAATCGCCACCCTGCTGGAGTCGCTCGGCGCGTCGATGAATGCCAATACCGGCAACAACGCGTTGCTGCTGCAAGCCGGCGGACTCGCCCCGGACGTGGAAACGATCCTCGACGCCATGTGCGACGTGATGGTTTCACCGCGCCTGCCGGAGGAATCCATCGCCAAGGAAAAAGCCAGCCAGCTCGCGACTTTGGAGGAGGCGCTGCAAGACCCCTTGCACACCGGATTCCGCACCCTGCGCCACGCCGCGTTTTCCGGCAGCGGCTACGGTCTCGACGCGCTCGGCTCGCCAGCCAGCTTGGCTTCACTCGACCGCGCCGCGCTCGCCGCCCACCACGCGCGCCATTTCACCGCCGCCAACACTGCACTCGCCATCGTCGGTGACATCGACCCCGCCCGAACCATCGATTTGTTGGAAAACCGTCTGGCGGCGCTGCCCGCTGGCGAGCCATGGGCGGTCCCGCCCGGCACGCCGGGAACCGGCGAACACGTCGTCCACCTGCCCAAACGCCAGGCCGTGCTCGCCATCGGCTTCCACGGCTTGTCCGTCTCCAGCCCGGAGAGCCACGCGCTGGCGATGATTCAGGAATACGCGTCGGACATGGCCGGCCCCCTCTTCACCCGCATCCGCGAGGATCTCGGCCTCGCCGATCAGGTGGGGGCAACCCAGTTCCTCGGCTACGACGGCGGTCTCTTCATCTTCTATCTGGCCACCGCGCCGGAGCAGGCGGAACTCGCCCGGCTCGAAATGATGGCGGAAATTTCCAAAATCGCGGATCGCGGCATTCCCGACGAAGTCTTCGACCGCGTCCGCGCCACCGTGCTCAGCGGCCTCGCCCTGCAACAGCAATCGCCCGCCCACACCGCACGCCACATCGCGCTCGACCTGCTCTTCGGCCATCCCGCCGACGAACACCAGCGCCTGCCGGAAATCTATCAGGCACTCGACCCGCACCAAGTCCGGGAAACCGCGGCGCGCATCTTCACCGCCACGCCCGCGGTCGTCACCGTATTGCCGGTCACTCCGTGATCGACTGCTGGTGGCGCTTGAGCAGGCGGTCGGCGAAAAACGGTCCGCCCGGCAGCAGCGCCGCCACGCCGACGATCGCCGCCGTCCGGAACGGCAGCGCCGCCTTCCACATCGCGAGCAGCAGCAAGGCTCCCAGCGCCATGAAAAGCACGCCGTGCGCCCAGCCCACGTATTTCACCGCCAATGGCTGATCCCAGAGGTATTTCAGCGGCATCGCCACCAACAGCAGGACCAGGAACGACACGCCTTCGGTGAGGGAAACGGCTCGCAGCAGGGACATCAGGTTCATCGCGCCGCCAACAAAAACGCCAATCGGAAATTTGCAAGCGGTTCCGGGCGTAGCAGGATGCCAGCCGCATCCGGAAAACCCATGAAACGCTTCCTGCCCGTCCTCGCCGCCATCCTCTCGTGCCACCTCGCATCCGCGAAACCCAACATCCTCGTCGTCCTCACCGACGACCTCGGCTTCTCCGACCTCGGCTGCTACGGCAGCGAGATCGAGACTCCCGTGCTCGACCGCCTCGCCGCCAAGGGCTTGCGCTTCTCGCATTTCTCCAACACCGCCAAGTGCCACTCCTCGCGCGTTTCCCTGCTCACCGGCCGCTGGTGCCGCCAGGCCGGCGACGAATCGATGAAGCGCGCCGTCACCATTCCCGAAATCCTCCGCCCGGCCGGCTATTTCACCGCCATGTCCGGCAAGTGGCACCTCTCGAAGGAACCCACCGATTTCGGATTCGAGCGCTTTTTCGGCCACCTCTCCGGCGCGTGCCACTACTTCAAGGGCGACAATACCTTCCGCCTCAACGGCCAGCCATGGCAGGTGCCCGATGAGGGATTCTACACCACCGTCACCAACACCGACTTCGCGCTGCGCTTTCTCAAGGAGGCGCGCGAGGCGGAGAAACCATGGTTTCTTTACCTCGCCTACAACGCGCCCCACGCACCGATCCAGCCGCTCAAGCAGGACTACGAGAAATATCGTAGCCGCTACACCAATGGCTGGGACGAAGTCCAAAAACACCGCGTCGCCAAACAGCGCGAACTCGGCCTGCTGTCTGCGGATACGTCCGCAGCTCCGCGTCCCGAGCACATCCCGGCATGGATCGATCTAACCGACGAAATCCGCGATTGGGAAAGCCGCCGCATGGCGGGCTACGCGGCGCTGATCGACCGCGTGGACCAGGAACTCGGCCGCCTCGTCGCCGATATCGAAAAAGCCGGCGAACTCGACAACACGATCATCCTCTTCTTCTCCGACAACGGTGCCTGCCCATACGATCGTCGCAACATCCGCCCGGACCTGCCGCCGCACGACCCCGCCACCAAATGGACCGACAGCACCGGCTGGGCCTGGGCCCGCAACGCGCCGTTCCGTTTCTACAAGCAGAACCAATTCGAGGGTGGCGTGGCCACTCCCGCCATCGTCCACTGGCCTGCCGGACTCAAGACCCGACCGGGCGCGATCGACGAAACACCCGCCCACCTCGTGGACGTGCTGCCCACCCTGCTCGAACTCACCGGCACCACCAGTCCCTCCACCTTCCCCGGCCGCGAGCCCACCCCGCTTGCCGGAGTTTCACTGGCACCCGTCCTTGCCGGGGAAAAACTCCCGTCGCGCCCGCCGATCCATCTCCTCCACCACCTCGACCGCGGCCTGCGCGACGGCGATTGGAAACTCGTCTCCTTCCGCCGCGGACCGTGGGAACTCTACCACCTCGCCACCGACCGCACCGAGTTGAACAACCTCGCCGAACAACATCCGGACCGTGTCCGCGAAATGGCCGCCGAGTGGCACCGCATGACCCGCGAGGTGCTGCACGCCCCGGCAGGCGAGCAAAAGCCCGTCGAAGACGAAGCGAAACCCAAGATCCATCAAGAGTGGTCCGACTACTCCGGTAAACGCGGCGACAACACCGGCAGGAGACGGTGAGACAGCAATGTCAGCCCGCATTTCCCGCACTCATCGTCGTCCCGGAGGGACATCAGACATTAGCCGGGCGGTGCCAACCCCCGGATTTTCGCCGGTTCCCGTATTGCGCCCCGGAGGGTGCGCGAGAAACGCCCGGCGTCCCATGAACCTCCACACGCCTCTCCGACCCGCTGCCGGGGTCGAATTCTTTTGGATCATCGGAATCCCCGGGTGTTCGTCGCATTCGCTCCTCGAGCCGGGGCTACACTCTTTCATCCTCCGGGATGGCGAAGAGTGTGGAAAACTTCAGCGGCCAATCATTTTTGAGATAATCGGCAGGAGGAAAAACAACCCTACGCTTGAGAACAAAATCGCACTCGTCCGCACGCCTGGAATCAGGACGGCAATCCGTGGAACCAACGGGCAATACCAAATCCTGTGATTCTCAGAGAACTCGATCTCGCTGTTTTCGAGACGATCGGGACTGCCAAATGAAATTCGGCGACCGCGGTAGACCTTCCCGTTCACGTTATAGGAGTATCGGACTCGAAGTGATTCAGACCTTACAGAATTCCC
>DATISV010000198.1:0-2237 GCA_035468505.1 Luteolibacter sp.
TTTCCCCACCGTGCCGCGCGGCACCGCCCGGTTGCGCGTCAGCCTTTCCGCCGCGCAGCCCGCGGAGGCGGTCACCGCGCTCCGCGATGCCCTCGTGGCATTGTGAAGCAGATCATGCTGGTTTTCCCCGGCGGCAGTTTCTAAGAACGCGCATCCCGAAACCAAACTCCCCGCACATCATGGCCAAAACCCCGAAATCCACCGACCGCTCCTATCAGATCGCCAAAGCCAGTTACGCCGGTCTCGGCGTGGATACCGACGCCGTGATGGCCGCGCTGGCCCGTGTGCCGATCTCACTGCATTGCTGGCAGGGCGACGACGTCGGTGGCTTCGAAAACGCCGGCGGCGAACTCGGCGGCGGCCTCGCCGTGACCGGAAACCACCCCGGCAAGGCGCGCACTCCCGATGAACTCCGCGCCGACCTCGACATGGCGCTCTCGCTGATCCCCGGCACCCACCGCCTCAACGTGCATGCGTTTTACGGCGAATTCGGCGGGAAAAAAGTCGATCGCGACCAGATCGAGCCGAAGCATTTCAAAGGCTGGATCGACTGGGCGAAGGCGAAAGGCATGGGTATGGACTTCAACCCCACCTGTTTCGCCCACCCGAAAGCAGCCGATGGTTTCACGCTTTCGCATGCGAAAAAATCGATCCGCGATTTCTGGATCGAGCATTGCATCCGCGCTCGTGAAATCGGCGCCCACATCGGCAAGGCGCTCGGCACACCCACCGTCACCAACGTCTGGATCCCCGACGGCTACAAGGACACGCCGGTGGACCGACTTTCGCCGCGCAAACGCCTCGCCGACTCGCTCGACAAGGTGTTCGCAAAGCCGCTGAACGCGAAACACAACCTCGACGCGGTGGAATGCAAGCTATTCGGTATCGGCAGCGAGAGTTATGTCGTCGGCTCGCACGAGTTCTACATGGGTTATGCCATCAGGAACCAGAAGCTGTTATGCCTCGACGCCGGCCATTTCCATCCCACCGAGGGCATTGCCGACAAGATTTCCTCCGTGCTCATGTTCGTGCCGGAAATCCTCCTCCACGTCAGCCGCGGCGTGCGCTGGGATTCCGACCACGTCGTCATCCTCGACGACGCGCTCCAGTCCATCACCCACGAACTGGTCCGCAACCAACTGCTTGCCCGCACCCACATCGGCCTCGATTTCTTCGATGCCAGCATCAACCGCATCGCCGCCTGGACCATCGGCACGCGCAACACCATCCGCGCGCTGCTCATCGCCATGCTTGAACCGCCCGCCCTGCGCCAGGCGGAAAAAGACGGCGACCTCACCGCCCGCCTCGCCCTCATGGAGGAAGCCAAAGGCCTGCCATGGGGCGCCGTCTGGGACGCCTACTGCGAGCAACAGAACGTCCCCAACGGCAACGCCTGGCTCAACGAAGTGAGAAAATACGAGACCAAGGTCCTCTCCGCCCGCTGACGCGCTCTTTAGCGGGGGCCATGACCGTCGGACTCACGAGTCGCTTGACGCAGCAGCTATGGAATAACCAAAAATAGCTGTCCGTTTTCCGCGCCAGGCGGCAAATTAGGGATGAAATGGATAGCGCTTCGTCTGACCAAGCGTTATTCGGAACTTATCTATCAGACGAAGGCTTCGGGCACTCGGCGACTCCATGCTCGCCGAGGACCTGTGCCAGCGCGTGCTGTGTGCGCTCGCCGCGAAGGCGGGTCGTCCTGGCATGAGTTCGTCGGCCGCTTGGAGTTTCGATTTGATCATTGTAAGGCCGTTTCTCCGCAGCTAGGTTTCCTCGTTCGAAAAGAATTCCTGCCCCACCGCTCGAATCCTGGTCCGCAGTGCAATTCACTGTCCGCCAATCGACGATTTGAAAATCCGACATGAACTCCATCCGCCTTTTCCGTGCGAGTCCCATTGGGTTTTGCCTCTGTCTGATGATGATTCTGACGGGTGCCGCCCCCGCCGCACCGCCGGACCTCACCGCGTCCGGAGCCATCGCGGCGCTCAAGACGGATTCGAACGCCTCGCCGGTTTACGGCCTGACCTACAACCTCGGCCCCACCGGCCTGCGCGGATGGATCCACCTCCGTCGCGGATGGGGCACCACCTATGGCCAGGACGGCACCATGACCGATGAGGCCCGCCAGATCCTGGTCACAGTCGCGAGCGCACCCGGCAACTCGGCATTGGCGGTGGACGATCTGATTCTCGGCGTGGACTGGGGATCCGGCACGGGTGCGATTCCGTTTTTCAGTA
>DATISV010000199.1:0-3871 GCA_035468505.1 Luteolibacter sp.
TGGTCGGCGAAGCGGAAAGCCTTGGGGTCGGGCGCGTGTTCACCTTCGCCGCCATGGCCACCCCGATGCGGCCGGCGCAGCACTCGCGCGTGTTCGGCGCGGCCATCGATCCCGCCACACTCGAGGAATTCCGCCAACTCGACATGGTCATCCTCGGCGGCGGACAGATCAGCGGGCTCAATGGCGTGCTGCTCGGCGTGGCAGCCGCGGAAGGCCTGCCCGGCGGATGCCTGCTTGGCGAAATGCCCCAGATTTTTCCCCACATCCCCTTCCCCAAGGCCGCCCAGGCCGTGCTTGAATTCTTTTCCACCATGGCCGGGATTGAGATCGACCTTCGCGAACTGCGCGAGCATGGGAAAACCGTGGAAAAAACACTCGAAGACTTTCTCGTGCGCATGGAGCAGGCCGCCGGTGAAACCCAGGAAGCACCCGACGAGCCGGCCTCCACGGCAACACCCGCGGAATCACTCAAGCCGGCCGACCGCACTCATCTTGAGACCCTGTTCGAAGCCGCCGCGAAGGACCGTTCACGCGCCTACGAACTGAAGCAGGAACTCGACCGCCTCGGCATCTTCGGCGATTTCGAGGACCGCTTCCTTGATTTGTTCAAGGATCCCGATTGAGATGCTTTCGTATCTTTTCCGAATGTCACGATGAGCACCGATCAACCGGCCCCGCACAAAGTCCTCTTGGTGGACGACCATCCGCTGTTGATCGCCGGCTTGGAAAAACTGCTCGCCACCCAGCCGGACCTTGCCATCTGCGGTGCGGCGGCAAATGCCCGGGAGGTTCTCACGCTCACCGAAAAACTGAAACCCGACCTCGTCATCGCGGACCTCACGCTGCCCGGCCGCAACGGGCTGGAACTCATCAAGGATCTCGCCGCCCTGTATCCGGAACTGCCCGTCATCATATTATCGATGCACGACGAGATGGTTTACGCCGAGCGGGTCCTGCGCGCGGGCGGCCGCGGCTACGTGATGAAGGACGCGCCGCCCGAACGCCTGCTGGAGGCCATCCGCACCGTGCTCGCCGGCGGGGTGTTCGCCAGCCAGCAAGTCACCGGCAATCTGCTGCGCGCGTTCGCCGCCAGCAGGAATCACGCCGCCAAGGGTTTCTCGCTCGAACGCCTCACCGACCGCGAACTGGAGGTCTTCGAGCTCATCGGCCAGGCCAAAAGCAACCACGAGATCGCCGCCCAACTCGGGATCAGCCCGCGCACGCTCGACGCGCACCGCGCCCACATCCGGGAAAAACTCGGCCTCACCGAAGGCAACGAACTCACGCGCCACGCCATCCGCTGGACCGAGGTCGGCACCATCGAACCCTGAAAAACGGATCATCCGGGGGCTTTGCAAAGCCCTTCGCCCGTGCTAGCCATGCGTTTCATGGCTCGCGACACTCCCTCCCAATCCACCGGATGCCTCGGAAAAATCCTCCGCCTGTGGATTCTTCTCTTCGTCTTCGGCCTTGTGGCGGCCCTCTATTTCATCGCCAAACCGCAGGATCTGTCCGACATCGGCGGCTACGGACCGGAGACCGGCCAGCGCAAGCCGCGCGACCTCAAGGCGGTGATGCAGGCCTCGCTCCGCCAAGGCCACCCGCTCGCGCTCAGCGAGGCGGAAATCAACCGCTGGCTCGGCAGCACGCTGAAACCCCGTCAGGGAGGCGCGCTCGCCGACCACGTCTCGCTCGACCGCGTCTGGCTGCGGCTCGAGGACGGCGTCGCGGAAATCGTCATGGAACGCCGCGTGATGGGCCAACCGTTCACGCTTTCCATGTTCGTCATGGTCGAGCAAACCCGCAACTCCTCCGGCATGCGCATGATGGTCCACCGCCATGGCGGCAAATACCTCTCCGGCCTTCCCAAGCCGATGCGCGGCGGGCGCTTCGGCACCCTGGTGGTGCCCCAAGGATTCCTCAACCTGGTCGTTCCCGCCTACGGCAAACTCGCCGAACTTTACCGCGAGGAAATCAAGCTCTCGATCGAATCGATGGCCGTCGTCCGCATCGAAAATGACCGCCTCATCCTGCAACCCCGTCCGTCCGAGGAACCCGCGCCGGTATTCTGATATCATGGATTTCCGCGTGCTCGCCGTCGTCATCCCGCTTGCGCTCGCCGCCCGCGCGCAGGATGTGCCGCGTGCCGTTGAGGTGGCGGAGCCGCCGGCCGCGGAAAATCCCGCCCCCGATGCGGACACCGTGATCAGCCGCTCGGAGCAATTCCGCGTCACCGGCAAGGACAGCCTGCTGCGCGGCACAGTGGCGATGCTTGCCGAACAGGCCAAGGACGAGCTGCTCCGCCTCACCGAGGAAAAGGACGCGTGGAAGATCCCGGTCGCCATCCGCCTCCACGGCCAGCCCGGCGATCCCCTGCCCGCCCGCACCGTCGCCATGCGCCTGCTCGTCGTCGAGGGCGTGATGCGCCTGCAGATCGACATCCACCTCAGCCGCGGCATCGACCAGCAAAGCCTGCAACGCGCCGTCACCACCGCCCTACTCTACGAGCGAGCCCTGCGCACCGACCCCGGAGACGTCCCGCTGCAAGTGCCGCCGTGGCTGGCCGACGGACTCTGCGAAGCCACCGCATGGCGGCTCAAGCAGAGCGACCGCCAGCTTTACGAAGCGCTCTTCCAACGCGGCGGCCTGTTCCGGCTCGACGAACTCTTCGGCATGGACGACGCGGAGTTCGCAGCGATGGACGGAGCCACGCGCGCCGCCTTCCGCGTCTCGTCCGGCGCGCTGGTCATGGCCCTGCTCGAACAACCGCAGGGCCGCAAGGCATTCCGTGAATTCCTCACAGACGCCGCCGCCCATCAGGGCGAGATGCCCGTCCTGCTGCGCCGCCATTTCCCGGATTTGAATCTGTCCGAAACCAGTCTCGCCAAGTGGTGGCAGCTCCAGCTCGCCGTGATGGGCGGCCTCAATCCGCTCACCGACATCCTCACGATCACGCAAACCGAAACCCAGCTCGAGGAAGCGCTGCACCTCCAATTCCGCACTCCGGAAGGCATCTTCGTCCGCCGCCCGCTCGGCGCCTGGCCGGACCTCGCCGCGCTCGACGAATCGGAACGCCAGGCCGGCGTGCGTCCCGCGCAGGACGCGCTCGTGCGCCTCAGCTACCGCTGCTTCCCCTCCTACCGGCCGCTGCTCACCGAATACCAGGCCGTCCTCGATTCCATCGCCAAAAACGAAACCGACAGCATCCCGGAACGCCTCGCCTCACTCGACGAAACCCGCACCGTCATGACCGCGCGCGCCACCCGCGCCAGGGACTATCTCGATTGGTTCGAAATCACCCGCGCCCGCGAAACCAGCGGTGCATTCGAGGATTACCAGCGCCTCAAGGAACGCCTCAAAGCCAATCCCCACCGCCGCAAGGATTCACTCTCCGCCTACCTCGACCGCATGGAGCGCATCTTCCACCGCGAAACCGGCCGCCCCGCATGGCAGGATGCGGCCGACGAGTCGTGGTCGGCCGCGCCGTGGTGAGGAACCTCAGCCTGGAAAAAGAATTGGAACCACGGATGGACACGGATAAACACGGATGAACTCTGATTATAAGAGACTTGTAAAAGATTCAGCTTCCACCCCAAAGGTGAAAGCCCAATTAATCACAACTCTTTGACTATCCGTGTGAATCCGTTTCCATCCGTGGTTCCAATTCTTTTTCCAGGCTGAGTTTCCTCACCACGGCGCGGCCGACCACGACTCGTCGGCCTGGCCCTGCCATGCGGGGCGGCCGGTTTTGCGGTGGAAGATGCGCTCCATGCGGTCGAGGTAGGCGGAGAGTGAATCCTTGCGGCGGTGGGGATTGGCTTTGAGGCGTTCCTTGAGGCGCTGGTAATCCTCGAATGCACCGCTGGTTTCG
>DATISV010000200.1:0-2922 GCA_035468505.1 Luteolibacter sp.
ACGGTGCCTACATCAGCCACTGGCCCGCGCGCGCCGGCATCCGCGAGAGCCGCCGCTGGATCGGGCGGCATGTTCTAACTGGTGACGACATTCTATCAGCCCGGCGTTTCGACGACGAGATCGCGCTCGCCACCTGGCCGATGGAATTCCGCGAAACCGCCAAGGGCCCGAAACTCAGGTTTCCTGAAAACAACCGCCCCGCCGGCATCCCGCTGCGCTGTCTCCAGCCCGCAGGCATCGACCGTCTTTTCACCGCAGGCCGCTGCATTTCCGCCGATCACGACGCCCAGGCCTCGATCCGTGTCATGGGCACCTGCTTCGCCACCGGCGAGGCCGCGGGACGGGCGGCGGATTCGTTCGCATAGTGCCGCCTCGCTCTAACGAGCGAGCCTACATTTCGCCCGCATGAGCCATCACCCAGCGGTATTCCCCGGCGATTTGTTCTTCCACCGGGCGGCGGAGGGTTTCCGGCAGGACGGCCCAGGTGTAGGTTTCGATTTCGTAATGATGGCACGCGTCCGGATGTTTCGCCCGCCAGGCAAGCACGTCCACTACCTGCCGACGGGTGGAACGCAGCGGCGGCGCGGGCTCGGCATCGAGCGGGATGTGGAAATGCACGCGCGCCTCGAAAAGGCCGGCCTTGTCGGCTGTTAGAAAATCCGGCAGGTCGATGAAGTGCCGGATGCCGCCGTCTTCCTCACGGGCGAGCGCCTGATGGAAATAGACCGGTTCGTCGAAGGCGCGGATCGCGTCGATGGCCGCCGGGTCGCGCGGGTCGAGCGCCAGCGCGCTGGAGAGGTGGATTTTGGAAATGCGGATGCCGGCGGCGGTCATCGCGTCGAGCGACGCGGTGGCGTCCTCGTATTGCAAAGCGAAATGGCAGGCGTCGTAGTTCACGCCGATGCGTCGCGAGATGGCCGCGGTGTCCGCGCCGTCGCGATGGAGTCGATCGAAGAACGCGAGGGTTTCCGCGGTGTTTTCAAAATGCCCGAACGGTTCCGGTTCGAGACCGAGGTGGAAATCGTGGCCGGTTTCCGCAGAGAGCCCGTCGAGCCAGACGGCGAGTTCGGCGAGATGGCGTCGGATTGCGGATTCATCGGCGTGGAACGTCTTGTGCGAGCCGGGCAGTGTGGAAACCGAAGCGCCGTCGCCGGGCCGCGCGATGGCCGCGAGGATGCGGAACAGGTTTTTCGTGTATTCGACGCGCGCCGGATCGCTCCAATCCGGCTGGAACACACGCTCCTTGACCCGCGTGCCGTGAAAACTGCCGTAGGGAAAACCGTTGATCGTGAACACGTGGCAGCGGTTCTCCAGCAGCCAGTCGCGGAACGCCGGCAGGTGGTCGTTTTCCAACAATTCGCGCGCCGCCACTGCGGACAAACGCAAGCCGATGCCGAACGACTCGCCTTCCGGGCACACCAGATCGCGCACCGCCAGCACGTGTTCGCACAGCATCCGCCGCGTTTCCACCCAGCTCTCGGCCGGGTGGATGTTGGTGCAGTAGGCGAGCTGTGAAGGACCGAATTCCAAGGCGCGCGAAAGATGGGCCGTGCGGCCGGTTTTGTCCAGAGAGCCCGCAAAATCCGGCGGCAATGATGTTTTGACAGCCCGCGCCAGCCAGACGAATATGCAAACGGAATGCACGGGTGCATTCCCTAACAAAAACCAACCACGCCATGAAACACGCACTTTGGATCCCAATCATCGCCCTGCCGCTGGCGCTCGTCGCTTGCAAGCAGAAGGAAACCACCACGGAAAAAATGGACGCCGGAGCCGAAAAGGTCGCCGAAGGACTCAAGGAAATGGGCGACGCCGCGGCCGAGGAGACGAAAACCATGACCGATGAGGCCAAAAGGAAAGCGGAGTCCATGACCGAGGAAACCAAGGAAGCGATGGAAAACGCCGCCGAAAAAGTGAAGACCGAAGCCGAACAAGCGACCGACGCGGACAGCGATGCCATCCGCGAAGCGCTGCCGGAACCCGAAGAGCCCACTCCCCCGAACTGATTCACATATTTGAGCGGCTGACGGCCGCCAACCGATATCCCCGGCCGGCGTTCCTTCCTGGGCGCCGGCCGTTTCCTTTCCCGCGCTCAAGCCATGCCACGCTTGGCCGGCGGATCGATGCCGAGCATCGGCCAGACATCGTCCATCAGACGCATGGCGATCTTGCCGGAGAGTTCGCGTTCCTTGCGCTTGCCGTGAACGCCGACGTGGATGGCGGGCACCTTGCCCATCGGCGTATCCGCCTCGCCAGAGCGGACGAACAGGCGGCGGCCGATTTCCGCGGCGCATGCCTCGTCGGTGGGCATGGCCCATTCCTGGGTTAGGGACAGGTCCTTGCTGACGCGTTGCAGAAGCTCGGGCTCCGAGAGGCGGGACTTGAGATCGTCCACGATTTCCCGGGTTTTTTCTGATGAAAGTTCGGGATTGATCGGCAACGGCACCCACACCGGCGCGGGGCGGCTCTGTTTGTAGCTCTTGAGGGCATAGTAACCGCCGCCGGCCATGGCGATCATCAGACCCACGATCACCGCCCCGATCACGATCCAGCGTTGCATGGCTTGAGTTCCTAATGCATGGACAGCGCGGCTCCAAGCCGGATTTTCATGGATTACCCCGCCACCACCGCCACCGTCGAAACCCTGCCGAACGGCCTGACCTTCATTCTTGATCCCGATCCCGCGGCACCCGTGGTTTCGGCGCAAATCTGGGTGGAAAGCGGCTCGCTGCACGAGGACCACCTGCTTGGAGCGGGCGTCTCGCATTTCCTCGAACATATGGTATTCAAGGGCACGCGCGATTACGATGCCGACGAGCTGGCAGGCACCGTGCAGGCGGCCGGTGGCCATTGGTACGCCTACACGACCTTCGAACTCACGGTCTATTTCATCGACGGACCGGCCGCCTCGCTGCCGGTCTT
>DATISV010000201.1:0-7359 GCA_035468505.1 Luteolibacter sp.
CTGATTCTATATGCCCGTTCTGACCATTTTCACCCCTTCGACCATATTGGCGAGTTTGCGCTTGGCGGCCCCGCGGGCGGTTTGGCTGAGGCCGCCGTCTGGGGCGAAAACGAGTCGGTCGGCGGGGGCGTGCTTAAGACAGAGGCGCACGCGGTTGGCGATGTCTTCAGGGCTTTCAATGTAATAACTCTTCACATCGACGATGCCGACGGCCACGTCCATGCGCTCGGCGATCTGCGAGATGAGTTCGATCTCGGCGAACTCGCGGCTGGCCATCTCGACGTGCATTTCGTCGCACTTGAAATCGAGAAAATCGGGGAACATCGGCGCGATCCGGCGGAAGCCGACGGCGTGGCCCTTGAAGTTGCCGAAACAGAGGTGGGTGCAGATGCGGGTCTTGCCGTAAACCGACTCGACCGTGCGGTTGAAGAGATCGACGAAGCGCTTGGTGTCCTCGCGGAAGGCATAACAACTCATCGACGGCTCATCGACGCTGATCTCCTCGCAACCCGCGGCGACGAGCGCTTCGAGTTCGCGCCGGACAATCGGCAGCAGCGCCTCGGTGAGCGCCCAGCGGTCGGGGTAGTCGGCATTGGGCAGCAGACGGCCGCTCATCGTGTAGGGGCCGGGCACGCTTGCCTTGAGGGTGACTTCCGGCGCGCCGGGGATGGCGCGGTGAAGGCGTACGAGACGTTCGTATTCCTCGACCACGCCGAGTCCGCGCGGGGCGCTGAGTTCGCCGGTGACCTTGTGTTTGCCGCGCTGGTCGTGGGCGGGCGGGCCGAAGCGGCGCGGCGAGGCGGATTCCAACTCGATGCCGTCGAGGTAGCCGTAGAACGACAGGTTGAAATCGAGCCGTGTCTGCTCGCCATCGGTAACGACGTCGAGACCGGCGGCGAGCTGGTCGTGAAGCGCGACGACCACGGCGTCGTCCTGCGTTTCCGCGATGTCGGCGCTGCCGAAGCGATCGAGGTTGGCGGAGGCGAAATCGAGCCACGAGGGGAACGAATAACTGCCGATGACGGATGTGCGGAGCGGATTGTGTTTCATGAATTTGTAATAGGTTTTGGATTTCAGAGATTCACACCGACATGGGCGTAGAGTTTTGCGAGGCGGTGGGCGTGTTCGTCGTAGGCGGATTCGAACAATTCGACCGCGCGTTCGGCACCGACGACGTTCGCGCCGCTGAGAACTTTCGGCGGATGGCCCTCGGCGGTCAGGAGCGCGGCGAGTTCGGCTTTGATCGCGTTGACGAGCAGGCAGCCGCCGATGGTCGAGCCGGGCGAAACCGGAGTGTCAAGGCCGGGAACGCGCACCATCGCGTCGCCCGCGGGCGCGCCGGTGTCGAGCACGAGGTCGGCGAAGTCGGTGAGTTTTTTGCCATCCGGGCGCTTGGATTTCGAGGTTTCCAGATGTGCGGAGCTGACGACGGCCACCACCTTGATGCCGTGCTTCTGGAACTCCTCCGCCATTTCGATGGGCACCACGTTGCAGCCACTCGATGAGATGACGAGCGCGCTGTCTTCGGTGGACAGATCGAAGTTGCGGACGATGCGTGCGGCGAGGCCGCTGACGTTTTCGAGGAACATCGCCTGGCGCTGGCCGTTGGCTCCGACGACGAGGTTGTGGAAAGAGAGCGATTGCTCGACGATCGGGTTGAATCCGGGAAACGAACCGTAGCGCGGCCACATTTCCTCGACCATGATGCGCGAGTGGCCCGAGCCGAAGAGATGCACCATACGTCCTGCGAGGATGGTTTGGGAGAACCATTCGGCGGCTTGGCGGATGGCATCGTGTTGGTCCGCGACGGCATCGATGAGGCCGCGGCATTTTTCGAGATAGTCGGTGGATGGTGAATTCATACGTTCGATGGATTGGATTGGAGCCGCGCGATGAAATCCGGCAATTCGGAAAGCGTGGGAGGGCGGGCTTCGCGGACGTAGAAGCCCGGGAAAAGCACGCCGAGTGCGAGTGCGTCCGGCAGATCGAGTTCCAACAAAAGACCGAGGCAGAATCCCGCGTTGAGATGATCGCCGGCACCGGTGGTGATGACGGGTTTCGGAGTGATGATGCCGTCCACCGAAGCAGTGCCTGAATTGTCGGCGCATGCGACGAATTCCATCGAATGCCCCATCGCCATGTGGATGCCGAGCTTGCTGCGAATGGCTGCCAGTGCATTGCACAGCGAATCCGGGGTGTGTCCGGGTTGGTCGATGCCGAGCGCGTTGCAGACCAGCAAGGTTTCATTGAAGTTCATGCCAAGCACGCAGCGACCATGGTTTGCGAAGCGAGCGATGCGTTCCAGCGCCTTGGTCAACTCGGCGATGCGCGGCGACGGGTCGGCGAGGTCGAAGAAAAAGATGCGGCTGTGATCCGCAGCGGGAAGCGCGGGCAGGATGTCATCCAGCAACCAATCGAAGATGGAATCCATGCCGGGCAGGCAACTCCAGTTGAGTAGGCAGAAAAGACCGGACTGACCGATGAGTTTGCGCATCACGTGTTCGCCCAGAGTTTCACGGATGGTTTCGGTGTTGATGTTTTCATAACTCGAAAGCGCCGCGAGCATCACTTTGCCGTTGTCGAATTCGAGCGCATGGGTGATGGCCGGTTCGGCGGTGGAATGAACCCGCACTCGTTCCGCGAAGTCATGATAGGCGGGATGGATTTCCGGATGGCCGAAGGCACCGATGCAATCGATCCCCAAGCCCGTCGCCGCCAACGCGTTGGCCATGATCGGGCTGTTGCCGCCGATTTTTTCCCGCTGGCGGAAAATTTCGATCAACGCGCTGCGACCGTCGGCTTTCAGAATATGCTCGCCGAAATCCCGGATGCGCTCAAACGGATCGAAATCCGTGCCCGCACCAAAGCGCTCTCTAACAACCCGGCAGATGATGTCCACCGTTCCGTCGAAACCGAGCAAGCAGCGCAGATCCGCACATCGCGGCAACAGCGCGGGGATTTTCTCCGCGAGTGATGTGAAGCGTTCGCTCATATTGGCGGCAGTCCTTCCGAAACCGACCATCCGCCGTCCACGGCGATGACCTGGCCGGTGATGTAGCGACCGCCGTCGGAGAGCAGGCAGACGGCGAGGGCGTCGAGGTCTTCCGGTTTGCCGATGCGTCCGCCGTCGAGCGGTTGCTTGTGGCGGATGAAGCCGAGGATTTCGTCATTCTCCGCGGCGCGTTTCGCCATCGGCGTTTCCACCAATGCGGGGGCGATCACGTTGAAGCGGATGTCATCGGTTGCATAACGCGCGGCGGCGGACTTGGTGAAACCGATGATCGCCGCCTTGGCCGCGGCATAGATATGCGTGGAAAAATGGCGCGGCGACGGCGAATACCCGAGCACCGATCCCATGTTGAGGATGGCACCCGGAACGCCGCGGGCGAGAAACGAACGGACTGCGGCGCGGTTGCTGAGGATCACCGATTTCAAATTGAGATCGAGCGTGCGGTCGATGCCATCCTCGGTGACTTCGTGCAGCGGGCCGTCGCCGAACGAGCGCCCGCTGCCGCCCGCGACGTGATAGAGGCCGTCGAATCCACCGAACAATTCCATGCACCGCGAGATCGCGTTTTCCGCGGTTTCGGCAGCAACCGCATCGCCGGTCATCGCGTGTGCCTTGCCGGGATCGATGGCATGCAGCGCGGCCTGCGCGTCGCGCGCGCTGTCCGGGTTGCGGCCGACGACCACCACGTTCGCGCCTTCGGCCACCATTGCGCGGGCGGCGGACAGGCCAAGGCCGGTGGTGCCGCCGATGATGACGATGTGTTTGCCTGTAAGCCGGGCGGTCATGGTTCGGCCAATTTGATCCGCCACACGCGGCTTGTCTTGTAAGAGTTGATCCTGTTTGTGTAAAAACCGCGCATGAAGAAACGTTTCGATGTGCGTGGGTTCCTCGACCGGGTCGATTGGGAAAAAGTGGCCCGCGACCTCGGCGCGCTGCTGCTGGAGGATGCATTTTTCATGAAGGACGCCGACGGCCGCTTCGTGATGCAGAACCGCCGGGCGTGGGAATACTGCAACGCTGCCGGCGAATCGGAAACACTGGGCCTGCGCGATGCCGACTTCTGGCCGGGCGAACGCGCCAGGCTCTACAACGAAGGCGACCGGTTGGTCATGAAATCGGGCGAGGCGGTGGTCAACCAACTCGCCCCCGCACCTGAGGAAGCGGGTTCCGACAACATGATCGCCTACAGCAAGTTTCCCGTGCGGGACCGCGACGGCCGGATCATCGGCGTGGCGGGCATCCACCGCCGGATCGACGAGCGCAGCTCGCGTGCCACCCCGTTCGGTGTGCTGTATCGGGCGGTGCGGCGCATCCACGACGAATTCGCAAACGACGGCCTGCGGATGGAAGAGCTGGCGCGTTTGACCGGTCTGTCACAAAGCCAGTTCAACCGCCGTTTCAAAGCGGTGCTCGGCGTCAGTCCGAAGGAGTATCAACTCCGGGTGCGTGTAAGAACCGCGTGTCGGTTGTTAGAAAGCACCGACTGGACGGTGGCCCGCATCGCCAGCCACTGCGGGTTTCACGATCACAGCCATTTCACGCACACGTTCCGCCGCCAGACCGGCCAGAGTCCGGGAAATTATCGTGCCGCGCATGCGGGAGGGGCGTGAACCGCCAAACGCGTGACTCTCCTGTCGCCGCTTCCGGTTCACTCCTCCTCCTTTGCGACCTTGTCTTCAACCTTGGCGTCCGCATCCGCCGGCTTGTCCGCGTCGAGCGTGGCCAGGCGTTTGATTTCTCCGGAATCCTTCATTGCCGCGATCAGCCTCTCGACCGATTGCGCGGGAATTCCCGTGCGCATGGTCAGCAGCGGGGGAGCGTTCTTGCCCCGTCCAAGGCTGGCGATCGTCGAAACATGGCCGATCACATTGCCGGTCTGGTCCAACAACGGCGCGCCGCTGCTGCCGGGCGCCCACTGGTTGCTGAAGTCCATTCGCAGATGGCGCAGTGCGTCGAGTGTCCCGTGGTCCTCGCCCTTGTATTTCCCGTTCCAATAAAAGCGGTTGACGATGCCGGTGCTGAAATATCCGCGCTGGCGCAGCGGATGGCTGAAACAAAAGGCCGATGCACCCTGGGCCACGTCCCGGTTCAGGGCCACGGGCGTGAACTTCACGCCGCTCACCTTCACCACCGCCGTATCCATCGCCTTGCTTCGTGCGAGGATGGCCGAAGCCGCCGCCACGTGTCCGGCGTGGTCCATGGCGACCAGGTAGCCCTCGCGCATCCTTGTCTGCGAATCCACCACGTGGTCGCAGGTCACGATGATATCATCGGCCACAGCATAACCTCCGGCCAGGTTCACATGCCAGTCATCGCAACGGGGGCACAGGTAGACATAGCCGACACGCAGGCTCGTCGCACGCGCCAGCCCGGCCAGCTCCTCGGTGGACAACTGCTTGCTCCGCACGGGAGCCTGGCTGACGACTTGTGGAACCGGTTCTGTCATTTGCCGTGCGATCCCGTCGCGTCCGATGATTTTCCCCTCATCGCGCAGACGTTGAACCGCCTCGACCATGCGCTGCCGTTCTTCCTTGGTGACGTTCGCACTCTGGATCTCGACAGGAGTCCCGGGGCTCTGGGCCACGACCGTGGAAATGGATAGCGTGCAGATCCATCCGATGACGGCCAGCCGGGCATGCGTGCTTTTGCTCATGACAGGGATTTAACACCACACAGGATTGACGCAACCACCGTTCATGGATCGCAGGTGGCAGCAGGTCATGATTCCGCGGCCCGGATCATCTCACCGACCATTCGCAGTGTCTTCACGTCGATCTCCCGGAGCTTTCCCGTGTAGTCGGGTCCGACGTTGATCGAGAAGATATTGCCGTATTTCCGTGCGCCCTGATAGTCGGCAAAAATCTTCTCCGCCGGATGGCAAAGCACGTCGTGCTCGGGCAGTGAGTAGAACCAGTCCGCGCCGCCCTTGTGATGGGGCAGGATCGGATAGGTGAACTCGGCGACGAGATAGCCGTCGTAAGATACCTCCGCCTCCTTGTTGTAGCGGGTGGTGCTCGCATCACCGATTTTTCCCGGTCTGCCGCGCTCGCGCAGGTTGAGCCGACCGGCGGGTTCGCCGTGGTTGAATCCCACGAAACTGTCCAGCTGGAACCGGTGCACCCAATCCACAGTCTTCTTGTGCGACAAGCCGCCGTCGCCGGCAGCGTGATCCATCCACCAGAATTCGATCGGTCCGTAGCGCGTCAGCAATTCCTTGAGCTGGGCTTTCTTCATCTCCGGATTCGATCCGCCGGCCTTGCCCTGGCCGTCGCGCGCGCCGGGCCAGTTCCAATCGCCCTCGGAAAAATACAAGGCCAGCTTGATGCCATGTGTGTCGCAGGACTCGCGGAGCTTCGCGAGCACGTCGATGCCGAGCGGGCTGTTGGTGACTTTCTTGTCGGTGGTTTGCGTGTCCCAGAGACAGAAGCCGTCATGGTGTTTCGCGAGGAAAAGGATATATCCCATGCCCGCTTCCCTTGCCGTGCGTGCCCACTGGTCGGTGTCGCAGCCGGTGGCCTTGAAATAGGACGCGTCCTTGCCGCGCGTCGGCGTCCATTCACGGCCGGAAAACGTGCTGAACGACCAGCAGACGAACATGCCCCATTTCATGTCCTGGATTTGACGGGCGCGAACCGCATCGGGGGTCTTTGCGCGTCCTGCTTCCGGTGGGTTGGCGGCGGTCATCTCCGGAATCGCAAGCAGCATGGCGATGATGGTGGCAGTACGCAGAACCGTGGTCATGGGGATTTTCGCTGTGATTTCGACCATGGTCGTTGATACGCGCTCCGCACGCGGTTCATTTCGGATCGATGCGAAGCGACCGGCTTCCGGCCCGGCTTGCCCGCATGGCGATCACCACACCGGAAACCACCAGCAGTCCGCCGAGCCACTCGCCGGGGTGCAGGGTTTCACCGAGAAACAGGCAGCCGGTGAGCAAAGCGAAGAGCGGGACCAGATTGATGAACACGCCGGAAGCCACGCCACCGATCCGGCGGATCGCGTGGTAATAGGCGAAGTAGGCCAGGCTGGTCGCCGGCACGCCCAGATAGATGATCCCGGCCCACGCGGCGGCATCGATCTTGTGAACCTCATCCAACAGTCCGCCGGCCAGCGCGAAGGGCAGGATCAGCACCGTGCCGAGCAGGCAGGACCATGTCACCGCAACCAGTGGCGGCAGTTCGTTCATCACCGGCCGGGCGAGCAAGGTGTAGGCCGTCCAACAAAACACACATCCGAGAATCATCAGATCGCCGGGCCGCACCTCGCCCCGCAACAGGGCGAGGGGATTGCCGCGCGATATGACGATCCACACACCCAGCAGCGAGATCAGGATGCCGGCCATCGCGGCG
>DATISV010000202.1:0-4379 GCA_035468505.1 Luteolibacter sp.
GTTCCTTGCGGTAGCGGGACATGAACGGCACGGTGCCGCCCTCGGCGATCAGTTTGGAGGTGGCGGTTACGGAGGAAAGCGGGATGCCGGTTTCGCGGGCGATGGTTTCGAGATGATGGGTCATGGGTGCTGTGGCGCGGGGATCAAAGCAGGTGGCATGGCCGCCGCAAGAAGCGGATGCCCCACATGCCCTGAAAGTTGCATGGACGGCAGGTCGTAGCGGCTTCATGTGGATATCCAACAGCCTGGGAATGGCGCTCCTGACCGGAGCGATGGTCGTCACTTCGACAGCGGTGGAATTGCCGACGATGTTCAGTGACCACGGGGTTTTTCAACGTGGCGAAACCGTCCCGGTTTGGGGATGGGGCGAGGCCGGGGAAGCGGTGACGGTGGAGTTCGGCGGACAAAAGGTCGCCGCCCAGGTCGGCAAGGACGGGTCCTGGCGCGTCGAACTCAAGCCGATGGAAGCCAATGCGACCGGTCAGTCGATGAATGTGGCCGGCACGTCAAGCGGAAGAGTCGAGGTCAAGGACATCCTGGTCGGTGAAGTCTGGATGGCATCGGGGCAGTCGAACATGCAATGGACGCTCACCCAGACGGAGCGGGCGAAGCAGGACATTCCGGCGGCGAATCACCCGGGCCTGCGGATGTTTCTGACGAAGCAGGTCACGGCCGCGACGCCGCAGCGCAAGGTGCCCGGGTCGTGGTTGGAAGCCACTCCGGCGTATGCCGGCAGGTTTTCCGCGGTGGGTTATTATTTCGGGCTGAAGCTGCACAGGGAACTGGGCGTCCCGGTGGGCATCATCTGCACCGCATGGGGTGGCAAGCCGTCCGAGGCCTTCACCAGCCGCGAGGGACTGATGACCGAGCCGGAGGGCAAGGCGCTCGTCGCACAACTCGATGCCCAGGCGAAGGGCTACGATGAGGCGAAGGCGCTTGCCGCCTACGAGAAAGCGCTGGCGGCATGGGAAAAGAAGGCTGCGGAAATCAAGCAGGCCAACCAAACGTCCGAAAAGAAACAGAAGCTCCCGCGCCAACCCCAGAAGCCCTCCAACCCGGCATTGAATTCGGGCAAGCCGATGGCGATCTACAACGCCATGATCCATCCGTGGGTGGGCTACGCGTTGAAAGGCGCGATCTGGTATCAGGGCGAATCCAATGCAGGCCGCGCCAAGCAGTACGAAACGATCTTCCCGCAGTTGATTCTCGACTGGCGCAGACTGTGGAAAAAGCAGCTGCCGTTCCATTACGTGCAACTTGCCAATTTCAAGAAACCCAGCACCGAACCCGGCGTGCCGGACGAGTGGGCGGAACTCCAAAACGCCCAACTCCTCACCCTCAAGCTGCCGAAAACCGGCATGGCGGTCATCAATGACATCGGCATGGCGGACAACATCCACCCGACCAACAAGCTCGATGTCGGCGAGCGCCTCGCCCGCTGGGCCCTGGCCAACGACTATGGCAGGAACGGGATCGTGATTTCCGGCCCGCTTTACAAGGAGTCGAGGATCGAGGGCGACAGGATACGGATCGCCTTCGACCACGCCAAGGGCCTGAAAAGCCGCGATGGCGGCCCGCTGAAGCGCTTCGAAATCGCCGGCAGGGACCGGAAGTGGCATTGGGCCGATGCGGCGATCGACGGCGAATCGGTGGTGGTTTCCAGCAAGGAGGTGAAAAAGCCGGTGGCCGTCCGCTACGCCTGGGCCTCGAATCCCGAGGGTGCCAACCTGGTGAATGGCGAAGGCCTGCCCGCATCGCTCTTCCGCACCGACGACTGGAAGCTCAAGACCGAGCGCTGAGCGGACCGGAGCCCGGCTCGCAAAATGTCGGCTCCGCGCTTGCCGCACGGCGGCGGCTTCCGTTCACTCCGCGCATGTCACGCCCCGATGGCCGCCAGCCCGACGAACTCCGCCCGATTTCCTTCATCCCCCACGTGGCCGCCCACGCCACCGGCTCGGTGCTGGTGTCCTTCGGCGACACGCGGGTGATCTGCTCGGCCACCATCGAGGAGGACGTGCCGCGCTGGATGCGCGTGCAGAAGGTCGAGGGCGGCTGGCTCACCGCGGAGTATTCGATGCTGCCCTACTCGACGCTCGACCGCAAACCGCGCGACATCTCGCGCGGCAGGCTCGATGGCCGCTCGTCGGAAATCCAGCGCCTGATCGGCCGTTCGCTGCGCGCCGTGGTGGATTTGAAAAAAATCGGCCAGCGCACGGTGTGGGTGGATTGCGACGTGTTGCAGGCCGACGGCGGCACGCGCACCGCCTCGATCACCGGCGGCTGCGTGGCGGTGGCGATCGCCCTCAACCGCCTGATGGCCGAGGGCAAACTCAAGGATTTTCCGCTCAAGAAACTCGTCGCCGCCGTTTCCGCCGGCGTCTATCAGGGCCAGCCGGTGCTCGACCTGAACTACCCGGAGGACAAGGACGCGTCGGTCGATTTCAACGTCGTGATGACCGAGTCGCTCGAGTTCGTGGAACTGCAAGGCAGCGGCGAGGAAGCGGTGTTCAGCGGCGAGGAAATGACCGCGATGCTCGAACTTTCGCGCAAGGGCATCGCCGACATCGTTTCGAAACAAAAGGCCGCGATCCTCACCGCCGACCGCGCGGCCCCCGCCGACCTCGCCTCGCTGGCGGGGGCGTTCGGGAAACGGTAGGGCGCTACCGCCGGGAGCGCCGCGCGAATGGGCCTCGAATGGAGGGCCATCATGAACGATTCCCTGACAGCCCGCATCCTCGTGTTCGAACCCGACGATCCGGAAGCGCGGCTTTCCGGCACGGCGATCAAGTTAGGGAGCAACCACAGGGATGTGATCTGTTTTTAGCTGCCAGCTAAGGAGTTTCCTTGAAGGCAGAGGTGGCGAAGGACTCGACGGTGGCAAGCCCGCAGGACCGGAGTTGTTTGGCGGGGAACAAGGTCGCGGGATCGGTGCCGATGTTTTGCAGCGCCTGACGCACCTTTTGGAGCTTGAGGATTCTTTTGAGAAGCTTGAGTTCGTTGATGAGCGAGCGTTGGGTGATGTGTCCTTCGCTTGCTTCGCCGAGCAAACTCTCAAAATGCGCGGGAAGGACAAATGCAAGCATCCGGACATGCTTTTCATCCTGCCGGCCGATCTGGTCGAGCCCCAGAAGACAGCAGCATTTGCTCTGGAAGAGAAAGATCGGGTCGATCACGCGGATCTCGCCGATCACAAGAGCCCGTTCCATAAGCCGGGGAAGTGTTTCCTGAGGAACGCCGTAAACCGAGGTCATGAGATCCACGGAAACCACGGGCGAAGTATCCAGGGAGAGGATGCCCAGTTGCCCGTCAGCGGGGGAGGTTCCGACAACAAGCTTGCCGATCCCGGTTTTGGTGCGGATGGAACGCAGCATAGCTCACCCAGATATCACAGTCCTTGGAGGTGAAGGGACGGAACGATGTGAGATCGGCCTCGGCGTCCCTTCCGCTATAGAATTCCGCCCAGAAGTTAACAGCCTGCCCACCTCCAAGAAAATAGTCGGCTTTGCTGGCACCGAGATCGCGGAGAAAGGCTGCGTAGTCGCTGATCCGGGTTTCAGGCATGATCAGCGCCCTATGGCTTGCTTCAGATTCGAGATGCGCGCATTCCTGAAAAAGCCTTCGGGGAAAATGGAGTTTTCCCGCTGCAGAACGGCGGGATCCTCGCCGGCCTTGAGGCGTTCCTCATCGGCACGGCGGGAAGCACGCTTCTCCGCGTCGCGCGATTCACGATTGAATTTTTCCGATGGTTTCATGGCTGCCGGTTGGTTGACACCGCCTCTCTGGCGCCCGAGACGCTACACTTTTTCATCCCATCTGTCCACCCCGCCCCTTTCATGTCCGACAACTCCGCCTCCATCGTCTCCAAAGTCTGGAACTACGCCCACGTCCTCAAGAACGCGGGGTCGGTTACGGCGACTACGTCGAACAGATCACCTATGACGGAAAGACGATCGAAGCGTTTCCACACGTGCTCCAGGGCCAGTTGGAGTCACGGCTGAACCAGCTCAAAGCCGGGAGACAATGGAAGGCCATGGATTGACGATTCGTCCGCCAATGGCTTTCCATGCTCACCGCATTCGCCGGCGGCCCCGGCGGTGCCGCCCTACCTCATTCCACCTCCACCTTGCGGCCGTATTCGGCGATGATCTTCGGTTCGATCTCGCGCGGGACGTCCTCGTAGCGGACGAATTTCTCGCGATGCCGGCCGCGGCCGGCGGTGATGGCGCGGAGCTGGCTGGAGTATTGATATAACTCCGCCTGCGGCACGTGGGCGACGACGACTTCGAAGCGGCCCTCGGTGTCCATGCCCATGATCTGGCCGCGGCGGCCCGAGAGGTCGGCGAGCACCGAGCCGACCGCATCGGAGGGCACTTTGACGC
>DATISV010000203.1:0-1952 GCA_035468505.1 Luteolibacter sp.
GCTCCGAAACCGAGGATGGAATCCAATACGTCACCGGAATATACAGGATGGAAAACCTACCAGATGTCAATCGAGTGATTCCTTGTGCCCGATTCGGGCGCGGATGATTTTTCAAATCGATTAACCCCATCCCTCCATCCATGAAACCACGTCCCTACGTTCCCGCATTCCGCAATTCCTCGAAATTGTTACCGGCGATGGCAGTCTGCCTCGCCGCCACTCTCGCCACCGCCCACGCCGCGACCCTCTACTGGGACGGCACCGACACGGGTCCCGACGCGGATGGCGGTGCCGGGACATGGATTGACGACGGTGGCACCACCACCAACTGGGATGACGCCGCCACGGGCGGAGCGAATACACCTTGGACCAATGCCAACATTGATACCGCCGTTTTTGGCGGGGTGGCCGGCACTGTTGCCATTGATGCGGCCGGCGTCACCGCAGCGTCGCTCGACATCACCGGCGCCTACATTTTCACCGGCGGCGCGATCACCTCAAGTGGGGGGATCACCAAAAGCGGAACCGGAACCTTGGGCATCAGGAACCACAACAGCATATCCGGGAATATCGTCATCAGTGGCGGTGACCTGCAATTGGGGAACAATGCCGATGCCGCTTCCTTGAACGGCAGCTCGTTTGCCGGCGATATTTCCATCGCCAGCGGCTCCACCTTCCGGGACCGGCGCAACAACTCGGTGACCATGGGCGGCGTGATCAGCGGTGATGGCAACCTCCACAAGGACGGCAGCGGGACGATGACGCTCACGGGTGCCAACACCTACACCGGCCAGACGATCATCCGCTCATCCGGAGCCGGTGGCCCCACGCTCAGCGTCTCGTCGCTCAACAGTGTCACCACTCCGCCCCAACAACCCAGCAGCTCGCTCGGTGTTCCCGTCGATGCAACGGCCGGCACCATCATTCTGGGTTCCGGAACCAATGTCAGAAGCTGCACGCTCATCTACACGGGTTCCGGAGAGACAACCGACCGCGTGATGAACATCAGTTTCAACTCCATCGCGAAACAGGAAATCCGCAACAGCGGAGCGGGCCTGCTCAAGTTCACCAGCACGTTTCCGATCAACCGGAGTTCCGGAAACAATGGTGGCCGGCTCACTCTCGGGGGCGATGCCGATGGCGAGATCGAGGGCGGGTTTTCCGGAGGCATCATCCCCGGCGACCTGTGGAAGGATGGCGCCGGCACCTGGACCCTTGGCGGTACCACAACTACGGACGATCTCCGGGTTGCCGCCGGAACCCTGGTGATCGACGTCGGGGGCACGCTGAACTCGACCGACTTCGATGCCAGTGATAGCGCGACCGGTGCCGTCGTCGTGAGTGGCGGAACCTTGACTGTGGACGGACTGCTCGACTTCGTAACGGGTACGATCTCGGGCGGAACCATCGACGGATCCGGGTCTATCGGATTCGATATCGATGGAACGACCTTCGACAGCATCACCATGACCAGTGGTGCCTTCGATGCCACCGGACTGACGGTGGCCGTCACGGAATCCGAGACCGGGCTGACCGAATCCGTATACATCCTCGTCGATGCCACGGGAGGCGGAACCCTCACGGGCCCCTTCGCCGGTCTCACCGGAGCGCCCGGTTATGAGTTGGACTACGACACGCCGAATCAGGTGAAGCTCGTTTCGACCGGCGGCACGACCTACGCCACTTGGTCGGGTGGTTCACTTCCCGGTGACGACGACAACAACGATGGCGTGGAAAACGGCGTCGCCTGGGCGCTCGGCGCGGCCAATCCGGATGAAAACGCCCTTGGGCTGCTGCCCGACTTGGACAACACCACCGATCCCACCTACCTCATCTTCTCCTTCAACCGGTCGGATGAAGCCAACGACGATCCGAATACCACGATCACCGTGGAATACGGCAACGACCTCGTCGGCTGGACCACGGCGGTCGAAGACGGCGACAATGTCATC
>DATISV010000204.1:0-2076 GCA_035468505.1 Luteolibacter sp.
GGGATTGCCGCGCGATATGACGATCCACACGCCCAACAGCGAGATCAGGATGCCGGCCATCGCGGCGACCGACGGCCGCTTGCGCGCGATGGCCGCCGAGCACAGCGCGATACACGCCGGAATGAAGCCGACGATCAGGCCGGCGCGGCCCGCTTCGGTGGTTTTCAAACCGGAGAAAAACAGGAAACTGTAGCCGAAAATCCCGGTGGCACCGAGCAAGAGCAGATGCGGAAGCAATCCCGAACGCACACGCAAGGCGGCGGTTCCGCCGGTCCATACGCAGATCAAGACCAGCGCGGCACCCGCCATGGCGAAGCGCAGGAACGCGGCGTTCCATGGTTCCACCGAGGCGGCGACCACTCGCCCGACCGGCCAGGTGCCGCCCCACAATGCCATGGTGAGCACCAGCATGAGAAAGACCGGCCATCGCGGAGCGTCCGGGTCATCCTGTGGATTGCGGAATGACATAACTCATGTGATGGATACCCTACGTGGCCCGAAACGGATCATCGCCCATCCGCGTGCCGGGCCACGAACTCCACCAGCTTGTCGTTCTGAAACCAGTGCTCCTTCATGTCGTGGCCGCCGTCCGGGATGATTTCCAGTGTCATCTTTCCACCGAGCCGGTCGTAGCGTTGCTTGATGAGGCCGGAGTTGTCATCCAACGGAACGACCGTGTCGTTGTCACCGTGGACGTGGAAGATGGGAATGCCGGCCTTGGCGAGGGGCGCGAGGCGGTCCACCGGGTTGTGGTCGGCGAGTTGCCCGGCGAGTTCCTCCTTTGACATGCCGTAGGCGGCGCTTGCCCGGGCGAGGCCGGGCCAACTGGCGGGATTGCCCACCGGATAGATGCCGGCGATGGCGGCGACCTTGTCCGGATGCTCCGCGGCCCAGTTGTAGTGCATCAGTCCGCCACGGCTGCGCGCGAGCAGACAGGGCCTGGCCGACATGCCACGGTTCGAAACGAGTTCCCTGTGAAACGCGGTGAACCAAGCGCGGCCCTGTGGGTTGCCCATCGATTCACCGACATCGATGCCCGCCACGGCAATGCCTGCGGCGAGGAACTTTTCGAACATCCATTTTTCCTCCGGGCCGGGAAGCTTCGGCAGGGTGGGCGCATACCAGACCCAGGGCGTGGGTTTGGAGGAGTCGCGGTTTTCCGGCAGGATCAGGAAGGCCGTGCGGCCTTCGACCTTGAAAACCTCGCCGGGCAGCGGGAGTTGTTTCGCGGGTTTTTGCAATGCCCTGCGGATGCCGGCGGCGACGGCTTCGCCGAGCACCTTGCGCTCCTCATCCTGATAGAAATGCACGTCGTTCTGCTTGCGCCAGTTGTCGAAAACCGGCGAGTCATCGACCACGGCATGTAGATCGGTGACGAGGATGTCCGGGTGGCGGCGGATCACTTCGAGCGCGGCGGCATTGAATTCCGCGGACGCGCCCTTGCGGCGGGCGTAGGTGCCCTTGTTGTGGTTCGGCACCGGGGTGGTGGAGCACCAGATCAGTCTGGCACCGGTCTTGCGCAGGATGGCGATCTGTTTTTCGAGGTTGGCTTTGTATTTGTCCAAAGGCACGGAGTATTCGCCCCAGGTATCGGTTTTGGCGTCGTAGCTTTGTTTGAGATCGTGCAGGCCGTGGTTGAACTGGATGACGTCCCAATGAAATCCCTTTGCGCGGTAATCGCCGAGCCAGAGTTCGGCGTTGAGCACGCCGCGTTCCGACGGGCCCGCATTACCCTCGTTGCGGTGGTAATTGGCGACGCCGGTCAGCGCCGCTTTCGCCGCTTTATGATAGTTCATGCTGATCGAATCGCCGATGACGAGCACGCGGGGAAGCTTCGGGTCGTCAGTCAGGCGCGGATCGGGCAGGGGAGTGGCGTCGATGCGGCTTACGACAAGCACGCCGTCCTTTTCCTCAGCGGAAAGCGTGGCTTGCCAGAAACCCTTGGCGAGGTCGGCGGGCGCGAGTGGCGCGTGGCGGATGATGAGCGAATTGCGGGGACGCAGTTTGAAGGGGACGGGTTTGCCATCGATTTCGATCGTTCCGCCGCGCGGCGCTTCACCGGGGCCGGGTGTGAGC
>DATISV010000205.1:0-2337 GCA_035468505.1 Luteolibacter sp.
GTCGCTCAGCGCACTTTGTTTGCCGAAGGCGAAACCGATGGGTGATGCTCGTTCATCCGCCTTGCCATCGATCAACGGAAGCAGGCTTACGCCGTCGATGACGCGTTTTTCGGGAAGCGGCTTGCCGATGATGTCCAGAACAGTCGGCAGGTAGTCGCTGGTCACGGCGGGAAAACCGCTGCGTCGGCCCGGCTTTACGCGTGCCGGCCACTCGATCATCGCCGGCACCCGGATGCCGCCTTCGTAAAGATCGCGCTTGCGGCCGTGGAACGGCCCCGCCGAGCCGGGGGCGCGGCCGGCTTTTCCCTCGGGGCCGTTGTCGGAGGCGAAGCACAGCAGGGTGTTTTCGGCCACGCCCGCCTTGCGCAGGGTTTCGCGCAGTCGCCCGACCTGTTCGTCCATCGCGCTGATGCAGCCGTAATAGTTTCTACGATAAACATCGTATTCCGCGTAGGGTTTCACGTGATCCGGTCCCGCCACCACCGGCATGTGCGGCGTGTGGAACCACAGCACGGCGAAGAACGGTTTTTTCCCGCTGGCGGCCTTTTCCACGAAGGGAATCACCCGGTCCATGATCACGCGGCTGTCGTCGCCCGCGAGGTTTTCGGTCACCTCCCCGCCGCGCTCGTTCCAATAGCGGGTGCCGTAGGGTTGCGCGGCGGACTTGTCGTGGATGAAATCCCAGCCGTGCTGCGATGCCTTGCCGGTGGGTATCAGCATCGGATCGAAGGTGGGCACCTTCGCTTCGGTGGAAAAGCAGACCTCGAAGCCATGGTTCCACGGTGGTGAGAAATGTTCCGTGCCCCCCGGACCGCCGCGGTTCGAGTCCCTCACGGTTTTGGTCAATGTGCCGAGATGCCATTTTCCGAAATGCCCGGTGGCGTATCCCGCGTCCCGCAACATCTCGGCGAGCGTGATTTCCTCCGCCCGCAGATGACCGGCATTCGCCGTGGGAATCCCCAGGCGCTGCGGATGCCGGCCGGTCAGACACGAGCCGCGCGTAGGGCTGCACACGGCGGATGCGGCGTAAAACCGATCCAGCACCAGCCCGTTCGCGGCCATGCGATCGAGCTGCGGCGTGCGGATCACCGTGTTGCCATTGAACCCGGTGTCGCCCCAGCCGAGGTCGTCGGCCATCATCAGTACGATGTTCGGACGCCCGCCTGCGTGCGCCCCCGCCGCGGCGGATGCCATCACGAACCCGATGGCCAGAAAACGGATCATTCCACCGATACCAGCCATCTTGTTGAAATGTTTCGCGTCACTTCCCCGGTATCCACCCGGACCACTAGGATTTCCCTTGGCGGACCCGATCCGCATCATCCAGCCTGCGAAAGTTAATTTCCAACCACCTCCCGAAGCATGAAACTCCTGCCCCGCATGACCGCCGCCGCCCTGACCGGACTCGCGTCCCTCGCCACCGCCGCCGAACCCGGCTTGCACTTCCCCGGCAAGGAAGGCCCGGGCAAGGGCAAGAAAATCGTCCTCATCGCCGGCGACGAGGAATACCGCTCCGAGGAGGCCCTGCCGATGCTCGCCAAGATCCTCAGCCAGCGCCACGGCTTCGATTGCACCGTGCTATTTTCCCTAGACTCGGAAAACGGCCACATCGATCCCAACCAGCAGAAAAACATCCCCGGCACCGAGGCGCTCAACGACGCCGACCTGATGCTGATTTCCACCCGTTTCCGCGACCTGCCGCCGGAACAGACCGCGCCCATCACCGCCTTCCTCAACGCCGGCAAACCCGTCATCGGCCTGCGCACCGCCACCCACGCCTTCGCCGGCGACATGCGCGACGGCGACTGGGGCTACACTTTCCGCGACAAGGGCGGCTTCGGCCTGAAAATCCTCGGCGAAACCTGGGTCGCCCACCATGGAAAACACAAAGTGGAAGGCGCGCGCGGCGTGGTCGAGGAAGCCAATGCCTCCCACCCGGTCCTGCGCGGCGTGGACGATGTCTTCGCCCCCTCCGACGTCTATACCGTGAAGAATCTGACCGGCAGCGAAACCGTCCTGCTCCGCGGTCTCGTCACCGAAACCATGGCACCCGATTCCAAACCGGTCGATGGCCCGAAAAACAATCCGCCACAGGCGCTCGCCTGGCTGCGCGAATACACCGCGCCCAACGGTACCACCAAGGGCCAGGCCTTCTGCACCACCGCCGGCGCGTCCGTCGATCTCGTCAGCGAGGGACTGCGCCGCCTCGTCGTCAACGCCGCCTTCCACCTCACCGGACTCGAAGTGCCGGAAAAAGCCGACGTTTCCTACGTCGATCCTTTTTACCCGAGCTTCTTCGGCTTCGTGAAGGACTCCAAGGTCTGGGCCGACCGCAAC
>DATISV010000206.1:0-8207 GCA_035468505.1 Luteolibacter sp.
CCAGACCAAGAAATGGAACCCGCGCATGAAGCCCTTCCTGATGAAGGACAAAGGCGGGATCTACATCATCAACCTCGAGAAAACCGTCCAGCAGCTCGACAAGGCCGCGGACTTCCTCGCCGGACTGGTTGGCAAGGGTAAAAAGATTCTCTTCGTCGGCTGCAAGCGCCAGGCCCAGGACGCCATCAAGGAGGCCGCGGAAGCCACCGGCCAGTTCTACGTCAATCACCGCTGGCTCGGCGGCATGCTCACCAACAGCACCACCGTCCGCAAATCCGTGGAGCGCCTCAAGTACCTCGAAAACATCGAGAAACAGCCCGAGTTCAAGGCGATGTCCAAGAAGGAACTCGCCGCCCTCGGCCGTGAGCGCGAAAAACTGCTGCGCAACCTGCGTGGCGTGCGCGACATGGACAAGATGCCCGACGCCGTGGTGATCGTGGACTCCGCCCGCGAGACCATCGCCGTGGCCGAAGCCCGCCGACTCGGCATCCCGATCGTCGCCATCGTCGATACCAACGCCGATCCGGCCATCGTCGATTACCCGATTCCCGGCAACGACGACGCGATCCGCTCGATCCGCATCATCCTCCAGAACCTGGTGGATGCCGTCGTGGCCGCCCGAAAGAACTGATTCCCCGCGCCCGGCGTCTGCCGCCGGGCGCTTCTTCCCATTTTCATCCAAGAACACATTTTCACAGAACCATGATCTCAGCCGCCATCGTCAAAGAACTCCGCGACAAAACCAACGCCGGCATGATGGACTGCAAAAGAGTCCTCACCGAAACCAACGGCGACATCGAAGCCGCCATCAAGCTGCTGCGCGAGCGCGGCATCGCCAAGGCCGGTGCCAAGGCCGACCGCGCCGCCAACGAGGGCGTGATCACCGCCCGCGTCAACGACGCCGCCAACTCCGGCATCCTGCTTGAGGTGAACTGCGAGACCGACTTCGTTTCCAAGAACGAGAACTTCCAGGGCTTCGTCGCACAGATCGCCGACACGCTGGCCGCCGTTTCCGCCGCCGACCACGCCGCCGCGCTTGCCGTCAGCCTCGGCGAGGTCAGCATCGAGGACGCCGTGAAGGCCAAGGTCGCCGAGATCGGCGAAAACCTCCAGTTTCGCAAATACGTCCGCTACGACGCCGCTTCCGGCGGTGTCATCGCCGCCTACATCCACCCTCCGGGCAAGGTGGGCGTGCTCATCGAGGTGGGCACCACCAAGCCGGAAACCGCCGGCAGCGACAGCTTCAAGGAACTCGTGCGCGACCTCACGCTGCACATCGCCGCCTGCGCGCCCAAGGGCCTCTCGCGCGATGACATTCCCGCCGATGTGGTGGATGCCGAGCGCGAGATTTTCCGCGCCCGCCTCGCCGACAGCGGCAAGCCGGAAAACATCATCGAAAACATCCTCAAGGGACAGATGAACAAGTTCTTCGCCGAGAGCTGCTTCCTCGAACAGCCGTTCGTGAAGGACGACAAGCAGACCGTCACCCAGTTGCTCGAAGCCAAGGGCAAGGAACTCGGCGACACCCTCACGGTGGCCCGCTTCGTGCGCTTCGGCCTCGGCGAGTGATCGCGGGCAGCAGGCCGGGCCAGCCCCGTGCGGCATAAAATGTCCATCCCCACATGCTTGCCTGGCTTCTGCTGACCCTTCTGAGTTTCGTCCTGCTTTTCGCCGGTGCGGAACTGCTTGTCAGGGGCGGAGCCGGGATCGCGCTCAGGCTCGGACTCAGCGCGCTCGTCGTGGGTCTCACGGTGGTCGCCTACGGTACGTCCACGCCAGAGCTGGTCGTTTCCGTCAAAGCGGCCTGGGCGGGGCAGCCGGGAATCGCGGTCGGCAACGTCGTCGGCTCCAACATCTTCAACATCGCCGTGATCCTCGGAATCGCGGCCATCATCCGGCCCGTGCGCTCCGGCTCCATAGCGGTCAATCGGGACGCTCCGGTCATGGTGGCCGTGACCGTTGCCGGCATCGCGGTCCTGTGGGACGGAAACGTCACCCGCTGGGAGGGATTGCTTTTGGTTGCGGCCAGTGCGGTTTACACGGTCTGGATCATCCTTCAGGCGCGCAAGGAGAAGTCTGACGACGACGAGGGCTTGCGGCCGCTGGGCATGGTCAAGGCATTGCTGTTCATCGCGGCCGGCCTGGTGGTGTTGGTCATCGGCTCCCGCCTGCTGGTGGTGAATGCGGTGGAAATCGCGCGCGCGCTCGGCGTTTCGGAAGCGGTCATCGGATTGACGATCATCGCCGCCGGCACCTCGATGCCGGAACTCGCCACCTCCGCGGTGGGGGCCCTCAGGGGGCACTCGGACATCGCGCTCGGCAACGTCATCGGCTCCAATATTTTCAACATCCTGTTCGTCCTCGGCCTCGCCGCCGTGGTGCATCCGATCCACGGGGTGTCGCTGCGCCCTGTCGATCAGGCGTTTCTGTTAGGCAGCGCGGTGCTGCTGGTTCCCATGATGTGGACCGGGCGCAGGGTCGGCCGGGTGGAGGGAGGCATCCTGCTGGCCATGTATGCGGCCTACCTGTGGCTGATGTGGCCGGCGGGTTGAGCTTGTGGAAATCCGCCAAGCTCAGGCGCGATCTCACTTCTCCGCCACGCGGTCGTCCGGCGCGGGGTAGCGGAAGTGCGATTCGATCTTGTAATCGAACAGCGTGTTTTCCCACTTGATGGGGGTGTCCTTGTGGTGGACCACCCACGGCTCGCTGGCGCGCTTGCCGGGACCGGGGACGACGATGCCGATGTGTTTCTCGGCATTGGCCAGCGACCACACGACGATGTCGCCCGGGCGGTAATCGGCCGGATTGCGCGTGGGTGTCAGGCTTTGACCGTGGCGTTCGAAGAACCGTTCGAGATTGGGGATGCGACGGTGGTCGATGTTCGGGTCCGGCGCGATGGCCCCCCAGAGCTGCTGGTAGAGGCGGAAATTGCCCGTCATGTCCTCGTGCAACTCGCGCTGCAGGTCGATGCCGAGACCGCGGAAGCAGCGGATGACCACATCGGCCGCATTGCCCTTGGCGGCGGCGATGTCGCCGTTCGGGTATTCGATTTTGTAATAGGCGGCATCGTAGCTGATGTCCTCGCCGGAATGCGCCAGCGCGTGTGCGGCGAGCGCGGCACCCTGGCCGCCGGTATCACGGAGATGGGAAATGAGCAACTCGGCCTGTTCGATGGAAACTTCCTGCTGGTTGGCCTTGAGCATCGGGACCAGGGGACGGCCGAACCAAGTGCCGATGCCCACCGCGATCACCAGGATCACCCAGCCGCCGAAGAAGTGTCGCCGCTTCTTTTTCTGTGGGCGTGGTCCGATGTATTCGATCGTTTCGTAATATCCGTTGCGTTGGCGGGCCATGGGACAGCGGGTGCGCGCAAGCCAATCATCATCGTCCGGAAAAAGCGATGTTTTTCTTGAATATCCCCGGATTTTTACCAATCGCGGCTGCCTTCTCGACAAGGACAGCGGCTTGCCGGATGCTCTTGGCATGACGATTTTCCAATGCGCGCGGCCGCTGGCGTGGGGTGAACTGGATCTTCCGCTCATTGGCGTCACCCGCGATTGGGATGGCTCGGCGATCGATCCTCCGGCGGGATTCGCACTGGCGGACGACGGGCGACGGCTGTGGTTTGTGGCGCATCACCGCGCGCCGGCGGAACCGCACCCGCAGGCGATGCCCGGCGCGTTTCTCGCGGGCCTGTGGCAATACGATTGCGCCGAGCTGTTTCTAACCGATCCGGCGGGGCAGCGGTATTTCGAGTTCAATCTCGCGCCCAACGGCGCCTGGTGGAGTTGCGAATACACCGCGCCGCGCGTGCGGGCGGAAGAGGTGGACATCGCGATGCCGGAGGTAGCCACCTTCGCGGATCTGGCCGCGGATGGCGCGTGGGTGGCGGCGATGGCGCTGCCGCTCGACCTGCTGCGGGCGCGGCTGGATTACGGCCCCGGATCGCGGGCGAACGTGACCTTCATGCTGGGTGGTGCGCGGCGCTGCCACGCGAGCGCGGCCGATCTCGGCGGCGGATCACCGGATTTCCACCGTCCCGCGCGGTTTCCCGTGGTGAATTTCACTCCGCTGCCCATCACGTGATGAGGGGATCGATGACTTCTTCCCATTCGCCGCGGCACATGCTATGCGATGGCTGTTGATCAAGCGCTTCCAAATCGAAGACATCGTCTGGCAGGATGCTTCCGGGGTGGTGTTCCGTGCCATCGACGCTGAAACCGGGAACCCGGTGGCGTTGCGGCGTTTTTTCCCTTTCGGTGCGAACGGCGGCGGCTTGGAGCCCGACGAACGGGCGGCCTACGACATCGCCGTCGCCCGGCTGGCCGGTATCAGGCACCCGGCCTTGCGCGCGGTGGTGACCGGTGGCTGCGATCCGGTGGACGGCATGCCCTACCTCGCCACCGAGTGGATCGACGGTAACACCCTCGGCCCGCTTTTGCGCGAGCAGCCGCTGCCCGCGCAGGTGGCTGCGGAACTGTTGACCCAGGCGCTGGAAGTGTGCGAGTTGCTCTCCCAGGTGCTGGCCGAGGAGGCGGTATGGGTGGACACCGATCCGGATACCATCATCCTCGGCAGTGAGGAAAGCGGACGCGGATTCACCTTCTGGATTTCCCCGTTCAAATGGCTCGGTTCCGACAACCAGCCGCGCGGACTGGGTTCTCTGGTCACACTCACCGAGTCCCTGTTGCAATGGCAGGACAAGATCGTGGCGGATCACGCCGGCCTCGGCCTCGGCTCGTGGCTCAACTGGCTGCGCGCCGCGGCACCGAACACCACCTTGAGGGAGGCTCGCGAAAACCTCGCCGCGGCGCTCGGCAACGAACCGCCCGCCAACGTCCGGCAATTGCTCAGCGAAGCGCGACCACTGCCGCCGCCGAAGCGCAGCTCGTCCAAGCTGCTGTACATCGGTGTCATCGGCCTCGTCATGGTGGTGGTGGGTGTCGGAGGCTGGCTGTGGACCTGGCAACGCGCCCGGCAGATCAGCCAATCCGAAGTGGTGGAAAATCTGATGCGTGAACTGGAAAGCCAATCGCGAGCCAATGGCGGCTCGCCAACCGGGGATGTCAACGAGCGGGCCGCCCGGCTTGCCAGGGAAGCCGCCGAGTCATGGCAGGGTGGCGTGTTCCAGCCCGACCAAGGCGATCTTCTCGCACGCCAGGAAGGCGCGGTGGCGAGTCTCGAAGGCGTGCTGCACGGCATCGGCGCGTCGCAGTCCGGAAAAACGCTCTACTTGCTGTTTTCCGAAAACCCCGGCCGCAACGACCCGCGCGGAACGGTTCCGCCTCATGTTTCCGGAGAAGGACTCGACCGACACTCGCTCGAAGCGCTGGTCGGCAGCCCGATCCGCGTCACCGGCACCGTCCGCGTGACCCGCATCGGCGGCCTGCAACGGCCGGAAATCACGATCACGGAACGCGCCGCCATCCGGCCCGTCGATCACCAGTGAGTGGCCTGGCGGAAATGATCCAGCCGCTCTGAAAGATCGGCGTGCGTGAGTTCCTCCAGACGGCGCGTCGAGAAGGCCTCGCAGGTGAACGAGGCGAGAATCGATCCCTGCACCACCGCTTGGCGAAGCTGCGCCTCGCTGTAGGGCGGCAGTCCCTGTGCGGCGAGAAATCCGGCCATCGCGCCGACGAAGGTGTCGCCCGCACCGGTGGGATCGGCCACGTCCTCGAGCGGCCAGGCGCTGGTGCGGAAAATCGAGCCGCCGCGCGAGAACAACATCGCTCCGAATTCGCCGAGCTTGATCGCCACGTGGCGCGGACCTTTTTTCAGCAGGAGGTTTCCGGCGCGAACCAGATTGGAAGTGCCGGCCAGTTCGCGGGCCTCGCCTTCGTTGAGCACGAAAAGATCGAGCCGCGGCAACACCTCGTGCAGCCGCTCGTTGGCGATCTCGATCCACAGGTCCATCGTGTCGGCCACCACGAAGCGTGGATCACCGCCATTGTCCTCGCCGATCCCGCACTGGCCGAGCATCTCGATCTGGTTGTCCGGCGACATGTTCGCCAGCACCACCACCGGCGCGGCGGCGTGCGATGCCGGCACTTTCACCTGCCAGTTTTCCAGCACGTTGATGCCCACCCGGTGCGTCGTGCGCTCGTTCATGTTCTCGTGATATTCGCCCGACCAGGTGAACGACTCGTCCGCCGAGCGTTCCACCCCGTCCAGCGCCACGCCGCGTTTGGCCAGCATCTCGAGATGCGGCTCCGGAAAATCGCGGCCGATGATTCCGATCAGCGACACCGGCCGACTGAAAAACGACGCCGCCAACGCCGCATACGCGGCCGATCCGCCGAGCAGCCCGTGGGCCTCGGAATCGGGGGTCTTGACGTGGTCGATGGCGATGGTGCCGCCGACAATCACCGGCGCGGGAAGGTTTGTGGTATCAGACATGACGAATGGTCCGGGCAAGGCCGGGCGGCGTTTTTAATCGCCCCGCCACGATGCGCAACCCGCAATTCCAGCCAACATTTCCCCAGACGTTCCGCGGCCCTGCCACCGCCGCAAAAAGAGATTGCCAAGCCCATGGCCCGCTCCTAGCTTGCCGCCCGCTTTCAGGACAGGTGTCAGAGTGGTCGAATGAGCACGCTTGGAAAGCGTGTGTGCTGGTAACAGTACCGAGGGTTCGAATCCCTCCCTGTCCGCCATCCGGTCTGTCGTGACCGATTGTGCGTCTTTATTCGTATTCATGGGGTATTCTGGGTCAGTGGTTTATCTCGGTGTTGCATAGTTGACCATCTTGTACGGTCAAAATGTTGGAAATGCGTTGGAAACCAGACCGTTTTCTGTCGCGGATTTGGAATTTGAACCCTCGGGTGTCACGACTGGGCTTCGGTGGCATTCGTTCAGAATCTGGCAGGGTGGTGCCGGATTTCCAGATCCGATTTCCCATCACTCCACTTCGGCGGGCAGCGTCGGCTTGCCAAGGGGCTTCGGATGTGGCATAAGATTCACATGAACGCCACCCTTAGTCTCGATGAAGCCGGCAGGCTGGTGCTGCCAAACACCGCCCTGCGGGTGCTTGGCATGAAGCCGGGTGATCAGGTTCGTGCCGATGTCAGCCCGAACCGCATCGACATTTGCCCGGAGCCTCCTGTCATGGCCCAGGGGGTGATCGAGAATGGCGTTCTGGTGATGGCGCGGCAGGGAATCCGCATGGATGCCGCCGCCGCCGTGCGTGCCGACCGTGACTCCCTGGCCGAACGCGCACTCCCGCGATGAGCGCTTTTCTCGACAGCTCGGTGCTTGTCGCGGCACTTGCGCCGGACGAGTCCAAGCACGCCGATTGCCTGGCGCTCCTGCTCCAAGGTGGCAACTGTATCTATTCCCACGCGCTGCTTGAAACCTTCTCGACCCTGACGGGCGGAAAGCTCGGGGTCCGGGTGACTCCCGATCTTGCGGCGCAGATGCTCTCAGAAACGATCCTTCCACGGGTGACCGTGGTCGAACTTTCCACCGCTGAAATCATGGCGGCCCTCCCCGTCGCCCAATCTCGTGGTGTGCGTGGCGGATGTGTCTATGACTACATGCACCTCTTGGCGGCGAAAAAAGGCAACGCCTCCGTGATCTACACCCTGAATATGGACGACTTCCAGCATCTGCGTCGGGGTGATGACCCTGAGATTCGGTTCCCTTGAATATCAGGAAGCCACCCTACCAAAGCGCATCACATCGCACACTCTTCGCCATTCGCACGCCACGGACTTGCTCGAATCCGCCACCGACATCCGCACCGTCCAAAGCCTTCTCGGCCATGCCGACGTCTTCACCACCATGATCTACCTCCACGTCATGAAACGTCCGGGCGCAGGTGCTCCGAGCCCCTTGGATAGCCTCTAATCCGCCAACGTTCCCAATTTCCAGCTTGGTTTGCCAGCATGATCGCGCTATTCAAGTATTCATGAACGAGAACTCCAAAATCCGTACTTCCGGGTCGGGTTTTACCCAATCACCGACCGGTCGTGCATCACCCACCAAACCCGACCGGCCGGGTATTAACACTGTTCTGCCAAAATGAAAATGCACCCGGTAAAGTGCCTTCTTCTACATGCCACGATGTCGGGCATGTGCTTGGCGGCGGAGAGCAAACCCGACCAGACTCCGTTTATCCCTGTTGGGATCAACATCGCGTTGGGTGCCGTCTGTGAGGGCATGGCGGTTGAGGACGTAGTGAAGGTGTTCCGAGCATTCTATCCCGATGCAAG
>DATISV010000207.1:0-2664 GCA_035468505.1 Luteolibacter sp.
GAAACAACGCGCCGCCCGCACCGGCCGCAATCCGAAGACCGGCGAAACCATGCAGATCGCAGCCTCCACATCGGTGGGCTTCAAGCCCTCATCCGCTCTCAAGGAAGCCGTCTGATCACTCCGCCGCATTTCACCGGCCGCTGTTCCGCCCCGCGGCGGGAACCTTGCGGCTTCATCAGCCCCGGCCATTCCCGGCCGGGGTTTTTTCACGCCTCCCGCCCGGTTTTTCCCCAGCCCCATGAAACCCCGCATCACCCTCGCCGAAGCGCCGCTGCCGGAAGGCGGCACGATCACGCTCCAGGAGCACGACGGACGCCTGTCCCTGGTCATTCACGGTCAGCAAATCTGCGGACCCGCCACGCGCGCCGTCGAGGAGGAACTCGCGCGCCTGGCATGCGCCCCGTTCCGCCCCGCGCGCCAGCCGAAGCTCTGGTTCGCCGGTCTCGGACTCGGTCACCCGCTCGCCGCCGTTGCCGCCGAACTCAAACAAAAACGCGCCACCTTCATCGTCGCCGAGCCGCTCGCCGCCCTGCGCGAGTGGCACAACCGCCACATCCCGGAAAGTCCGATCCACACCGAGTCCCGCGTCGTGTTCGAAAATTCCTGCGACGCCGCCACGCTCGCCCGTCACGCCGGATCACTGCACGCGGTGCTGATTCACATGGACGCCGCGCCAGCCGCGCCGAGGAACCGGCCATGGACGGACGATCCGCGCTGGATCGCCGCGGCCTACGATGCGCTCCAGCCCGGCGGTTTGCTTGCCGTCGCCGCATCGCGTCCGAACGCAGGCCTCCGGCGTCGCCTGCTGCGCGCGGGATTCGAGGTGGCGGAATATCAGACATCTGTCTCGCCCCATGCCAAGAAGCCCCGCCTCGCGCCGATCTGGCTGGCACGCAAGCGCCGCGGCTCCCAAGTCACCGGTTGACCTGCGCAGCTTTCCGATGCATGATCCGCCGCCCATGAAAATCAGGATTTCAAAATCATCGCTGCGGCTCACCGCGTTCTGCCTGCCGTGCTTGATGGCAATGAACTCCTGCGTCCCCTCCGGTCCGCGGGAGTCCGGCTACATGTCCGGTGTCGGCCGGCCGGTGGTCCGCCAGGTCTCCAACGGCCCTCACCATCCGCCGCCGGCGATCCACGACGACATCTCTTACTGGGAAGGCGACCACCTCCAAGGCAGCCCGCTCATCCGGATCAACATCCGCCAGCAGAAGGCTTATTTCTACAAAGGCGGCCAACTCGTCGGCGTTTCACTCATTTCCAGTGGCAAGGAAGACAAGGGCACCCCGCCCGGCCGCTACAAGATCACCGAAAAGAGCAAGGATCACCGCTCCAATCTCTACGGCGTGTTCAAGGACAAGGCCACAGGTGAAACCATCAACGACAGCGTGGACATCCGCAAGGACGAGGTCCCGCCCGGCGCCTACTTCGTCGCCGCGCCGATGCCCAACTTCCTGCGTTTCAACGGCGCGATCGGCATGCACACCGGATACCTGCCCGGCTACGCCGCCTCCAGCGGCTGCATCCGCATGCCGCACCAGATGGCCGAAAAATTCTTCGCCAACGTGGAAATCGGCACTCCGGTTATTGTCGAGTGATGATGCGCACTACCGCCGTGCTGTTCGACTTCGACGGCGTGCTCGTCGATACGGAGTGGGCCATCTATCAGGCATGGCGGCGCACCTTCGAGGCGCACGACCACGACTTGCCTCTGGAAATCTACACCCGCTGCATCGGCTCGGATTTCCAAAGCTGGTCGCCGAAAACACACTTGGAGGATCTCACCGGACGCGCCTTCGACTGGCACGACCTCGACGCCCGCCGCCAGATCGATATCCACGCCGAACTCGACGGAATCGGTCCGATGCCCGGCGTCCGCGGCCTGCTGGAAAAACTCCCCGACCGCAGCCTGCCAGCGGCCGTCGTTTCCAGTTCCTCGCACCAGTGGGTGGACGGCTGGTTGGAGAAACTCGGACTCCTCCACCATTTCCACGCCACCGTCTGCCGTGGCGACGCGCCCCGCATCAAGCCCGCGCCCGACCTCTTTCTCGCCGCCGCCGAGCGTCTCGCCGTGGACCCGCGCGAGTGCCTCGTGATCGAGGATTCGCTCAACGGCCTCAGTGCCGCCAAAGCCGCCGGCATGCAGGCCTGGATCGTCCCCAACCGCGTCACCCGCGACCTCGATTTCTCCGCCGCCGACCGCATCTTCTCCTCGCTGGAGGAATGCGCCGCGGTCCGGCCGTTTTGTTAGGGCGGCTCACAGCCCGCGCGGATGCCGCATCACGTGGCCGCGGCTTTGTCGCGTCTCCGGCTTCCAGCGCGGACCGGTCCGCGCTCCGGGACCGCCGGTGTCCAGCCGCAGCCCGGCGACTGTTAGAAAAACGTGACCCTTGCGCACATACACGGTGATCCATCGCCCCTCGCCCTTTTTGCCATAGCGGAAATAGCCGCTCGAAGGCATCGACCCGCGCAGCAGCCCGGCCTCTCGCAGCACATAGGAAACCGTGCCCGAGCAATCGTAGCCGCTGTCGTTGTGCCGTGCGTGTCCCCCGCCCCACTTGTACGGCTTGCCCTGTAGCCGGTTGCCCGCCGCGATCGCCCGCTTCACAGGCAGCGGCGCGTTGCGCGGCGCGTAAGCAATTCCATTTTTCAACAAGGCCGTGC
>DATISV010000208.1:0-3851 GCA_035468505.1 Luteolibacter sp.
GATGCGGAGTTTGACGGTCTTGCCGTTTTCCAAATTAGTGACCTTGACGAGGGCGGGCAGGGGCAGCGTCTTGTGCGCGCCGGTGAGGTGCCATGGCATGACCTTTTCGCCGAGCGAGGTGTTGCCGCGCTTGAGGCCGAACCATTTCGATTCGTTGTACCACGAGCAGATGCCGGTTTCCTCGAAATCGAGCGCCCGCTCGACGCTCTTCGGCTGGTAGGACTGGCCGCGCACGGTGTAGCCGCGGGTCATGTAACCTTCGTAACCGGATGGCCGGGCGCAGGAGGCGGCGAAAATGCAGGCGAGCGCCGCGGCGGCCGGTTTGATCCATCGCCCGACTATCAAACAACGATTCCTGCAAATCATGTCATCCGCTTCGACGTTCGATGTTGGACGTTCAATGTTCGATGTTCGTCCCCGCCGCGACGGTTACTTCTTCTCGCGGATGATCTTGAGGGTGGTGGCCACTTTTTCCTTCATCTCCTTGCCGGGCTTGAACTTGACCGCGGCACGGGCGGGGATGGGCACGTCCTTGGCGGGGTCCTTCGGGTTGCGGCCGATCTTGGCTTTCATTTCCCGCACCTGAAAGGCTCCGAAGTTGCGCATCACCACGGTGTCGCCCTGGGCGAGCGATTCGATGATTTCCTCAATGAGTGTCTGGATCACTTCGAGGACTTCCTGCTGGGTGATCCGGTGGTTTTCAGCGCCGAGGCGGTTGGTGATCTTGATGGCGAGGTCGCGTTTGGTGACGGTTTCCATGGCAGGGGAATGCGTATCGGTTTTGGTTTCGCGGAATGAATAGCGTTCGTTAACGATTTGTCCCGCGAAAAAATCGCTTAATTTGCAACGGCTTACGTGTCATCCGCGGGATTCGCGGGCGGCGTGCCGAGAACCGCCGCCGTGGTCTTGAAGTGGAGCTTGGCCACCTTGCCGAGCGCCTCACGGCCGTGGCGGGCGATCACCTCGCGGCCCGCCACCGTGACTGCGGATGACGCGCCGAGCGGCAGTTTCACCCCGCTGGCGGCGGAGGTCTTGTCCATCCACTCAACGAAGCGCTCGCGGGCGAGGATGGATGCGGCGGCCACGGCGATGTCGGACTCGCCCTTGGTGCGTTGATCGAGTCGCAGGGCGAGGCCCTTGTCGCGCAAGGCGCGTTCCAGCACGTCGCGGCGGGCGAACTGGTCGCTCAGTGCGCGCGGGCACTCGGGCCGGGCGGCGGCCAGTTTTTCGATCACCCGGGCGTGGCCCCAGGCGAGCAGGCGGTTGAGGTTTTTGAACGAGGCATACATTTCGTTGTAGCGCTCGGGGCCGATGGAAACGACCTCGAACGCGACACCCGGAACCGCGCGGATGGCGGCGGCGAGCAGGCGGATGCGCGCCGCGCTGGTGACGCGCTTCGAGTCCATCACGCCGGCGTCGATGAGTTTGCGGGCGATGGCGGCGTCGGTGAACACCCCGGCGATGACGAGCGGGCCGAAGAAGTCGCCCTTGCCGCTCTCGTCGATGCCGAAGTGCGGCTCGAACTGCTCCGGGTCCTGGATTTCCTCGTAACCGATCTTCGCTTCGCCGATCACTTCCGGTTCGAGCGTGAATCGCACGAAGTCCTCCGTGTCCTTGCCCTGCACCAGCACCTTGGGGCCTTTCTGATAGACCGTGACGTTCAGCTTGCCCTTGCGCGCGGAAAACAGCGCGTGCGGCTTGGTTTCGAACTCGAATCCGCGCTCAACGAGAATTTTCCGCAGTGTCGCGGCCTGCGCGGGGGTGAGCGGTGCGGTGTGGCTGGTCACGGGCCGCGAGCCTTCCCGCCCGGCGGCGATGAATCAAGGCGATAGACTTGCGGCTTGCGGGCACTGCCGCGCCGGACAGAATCCCGCCCGTGGATTCCGCGCCCCTTGGATTTTTCGATTCCGGCGTCGGCGGCCTGACGGTCGTGCGTGCCGTGCAGGAATTGCTGCCCGCCGAAAACATCCTCTACCTCGGCGACACCGCGCGGCTGCCGTACGGTTCGAAAAGCCCGGAAACCATCCGCCAGTTCGCCGACGAGGACGCGCGTTTTCTCATCGAGCGCGGCGTCAAGGCGATCGTCGTGGCCTGCAACACCGCCACCGCCCATGCCCTGCCGGGACTGCGGGGAAAATACCGACTGCCCATCCTCGGCGTGATCGAAGCCGGCGTGGAATCCGCGCTGGCCAACCCGGACGCCGAGCGTATCGGCATCATCGCCACCCGCGGCACCATCCGTTCGCACGCCTACCAGCATGCGCTCGCCCTGCGCCGCACCGGTTTGATCATCCATGCGGTGGAAACCCCGCTGCTTGTCCCGCTCGTCGAGGAAAACTGGCTCGATCATCCGGCCACCGGAATCGTCCTTCGTTCCTACCTCGACCCGCTCGTCGAACGCGGCATCGACACCCTGCTGCTCGCCTGCACTCACTATCCCTTGCTGATTCCCGCATTGGAAAAACTGCTGCCGGACGGCGTGCGGCTCGTCGATTCCGCGACCACCTGCGCCGAACACCTGCGGCGGGAACTGACGGCCCTCAACCTGCTCGCCGCCGGACCGGACGACGGGAAACTCGAACTGTATCTCACCGACTTGTCCGAAGAGTTCGAAGCACTTGCCCGGCGTTTCCTGAAACGCGCTCCCGGCAAGATCCACCGTGCAGTGCTGGCGTGATCCAAAACCTTTGTTGAAGTGGTTTAGAGCAGCGGTAAACAGGTGATTTCAACGAAACGGGTTTTTGATCGTGATTCCCTGGATGTTCTGGCCATCGGCGAGATCCTCGGAGATGAGTTCGGCGCATTTGGCCGCCGAGGCGCTGGCGACGATCAGGCCATCCCAGAAAGAGATCGTGTGGAGGATGGAGCAATCGACTCCTTCCTCGATGATCCCCGGCGTGACCTGAACGATGTCGAAAACGTGGAAGTCCCGCAGGTGCTGGCGGGCCTGGTGCGGCGGGATTCCGAGTTTCCGTGTGGCCGCTGAGAAATATTCCTGAAGGACCTGGGTGGAGATGACTCCCGTTCGCTCCTTGGCATGTCGGGCGAACAATCCGAGGGCCGTTTCCTGTTTGGCGCGATCCGCGCGGTCCACCGAATAGATGAGGACATTGGTATCGAGAAAACTCCGGCGGGCCATGGTTCAATAGCGGTGGAGTTCTTCCCGGATGAATTTCTCGCCTTTGGAGTCGCCCGCCGTTTGCTTGAGGCGCTCGATCATCGCATCGACCGAGGCATCGGGATATGAGACGGCATCGACCAGCAGTTTGCGAACCAATGCGTTCAAGCTGGTTCCTCTCGCCCGGGCGTAGCTGCGTCCTCGGTTGAGCAGCTCATCGTCGATGGAAAGAGTGATGTTGGCCATGCACACAAACTATGTGCGCACGGGTTGTTTGTCAACCCGGTGGAAAGGATGCTCTTCCGCTGTTTTGGCGTGATGGCAATGGTTCGATCCGCTCTTTCCCTCCGTTGACAAACACGGTTTCACCGCACTTGTGAGCCGCCATGCTGCCGGGCTTCTTCGATTTTTCCCACGAGTCTTTGCTTGCCACTGGTTGCGGGCAGTTGGTCGAGGTATCCGGCGGCGCGCTCGGGATCGCGGTCGGCGATCGTCCATGCGTATTCGAGAGTGGCCTCGTCGCGCAGTTGGCCGGGCGGGATTTTTTCCAACCATGAGGAAGACGCCGCGGCATCCTCTCTGGCCCAGTCGCTCAACATATGGACCACCGGGTGCTTGAAGCGCTGCGGTCGAGTTGCAATCCACGAATTCCAGTCGCCCGGATCAATGCCGAGAAACCAATCCGCCCACTTCTTCCTGTCATCCAGATCCCCCCGGTGTGACGAAAGTTCTG
>DATISV010000209.1:0-4534 GCA_035468505.1 Luteolibacter sp.
CGGATTGCATCCGCCAAACCTATCCAGTCCAATATTCCGGGCATGGCGGTTGAAAACCGCCGCCCCGTCACGCCACCAGCGCTTTCAACCTGCGGCAGACTTCTTCGACATTGGCGCGGGAGTTGAAGGCGGAGATGCGGAAGTAGCCTTCGCCGGCCGAGCCGAAACCGGAACCGGGTGTGATGACCACCTGGGCTTCGTTGAGCATCTTGTCGAACATGTCCCATGACGAAACTCCGGCGGGGCAGCCGACCCAGACATAGGGCGCGTTCTCGCCGCCGAAGACCGGCAGGCCAAGCTCCGTGCAGGCCTCGCGCAGGAGCTTTGCATTGCCCATGTAATGTTCGATCAGCGCAGCGACTTCCTTCTTTCCCTGTTCGGAAAACACCGCGGCTGCGGCTTTCTGCACCGGATAACTCGCGCCGTTGAACTTGGTGCTGTGGCGGCGGCTCCAAAGCTGGTGAAGAGGCACGCGGCTGCCGTCGTTCGCCTTGCCGGTGACGGTTTTCGGAATGACGACATAGGCGCAGCGCACGCCGGTGAAGCCGCCGTTTTTCGAGAACGAGCGGAACTCGATCGCACAGTCCTTCGCACCTTCGATCTCGAAAATCGAATGCGGAATCGCCGGATCCTGGATGAATGCCTCGTAAGCCGCGTCGAAGAGGATGATCGCGTCGTTTTCCTTCGCATACCTCACCCACGCCTCAAGCTGCGCGCGGGTGGCCACGGCTCCGGTGGGGTTGTTAGGGAAACAGAGATAGATGATATCCGCTTTTTCCTCCGGAACCTCGGCGACGAAGCCGTTTTCCGCAGTGCAAGGAAGATATAACAAACCGGCGTAAGCACCCTTGTCATCGGCATCGCCGGTGTTGCCGGCCATCACGTTGGTATCGACATAGACCGGATAGACCGGATCGGTGATGGCGATGACGTTGCCCTTGCCGAAGATGTCGAGGATGTTGCCGGTGTCGCACTTCGAGCCGTCGGAAACGAACACCTCGTCGGCGGAAATGCCGAGCTTGGCGAACTGGTTTTCCACGATCGCTTGACGCAGGAACTCGTATCCCTGCTCCGGACCATAGCCCTTGAAAGTCTCGCGGCTGGCCATTTCATCCACGCCTTCGTGCATCGCCTTGACCACGGCGGTCGGCAGCGGTTCGGTCACGTCGCCGATGCCGCAGCGGATGATGCGGGCGGCCTTGTCGGGGTTCGCATCCGAGTAGGTTTTCACCCGGCGGGCGATTTCGGGAAACAGGTAACCGGCTTTGAGTTTGAGGAAATTCGAGTTGATGGCGGCCATGGCGCGGAGGGTTTAGACGCGCCCCACGCGGCGCGCAAGGATGGAACACGGGCGGCGTCCTCACCGAGCACCGAGGCGCCATTCGCGCAGGAAAACCTCCCACTCCGCATCCACCAACCCGAGATCGCCCAGCGCCTTGCCGACCATCGAGCGATGGAAGGCCGCGCCGGCTTTCACAAGATGCGCGGTCGTTTCCGGGTGCCCGGCCCACAGCGGGTCCTCCTCCGGCGGGCAAGCTTCGAACAGCCGGTCGATCCACGCCGTCAAGCGCGGGCCGACACACCAGATCACCTTGTCGTTTTCCGCCACCTTGCGGAAGGTTTTCGGCGTCTGATACTCGATCACCGGGCGGTCGTCGGTATTCACCGGATAGCTGCGGAAAAGGTCCGCCGCCGCAGTCAGGTTTCCGGCGTAGAGAAAAGGGATCGATCCCGCCGCCACCCTGACCATGTCGGGCGTCGTCGGTTGCCATTGCAGCCCATCGACCGCCGCGAGCATCGCCTCCCGCTCGCCTGCCGGGGGCACCTGCACCGGCGACGACTCGCGCCGCCCGATCAAGGCGACTTTTTCCAAACCCGGCTGGAAATTGTTCCGCCACATCGTCACTTCTCCGAAGGCCTCCAACATCGTCCGCGCGATCACCCCGAATTCATATTCCGTGAGCTGATAGAGCGGCAGCCACTGCACGAACACGCCGCCCTCGTTCAAGCGCGAGGCCGCGACGCGGAAATGTTCCAGGCTGTAGAGACTCCCCGCGCCACGCCGGTAGGGCAGGAACAGGTCGGAGTTGATCATGTCGAAGCGCTCGTCGGATGCCCGCAGCAAATGCCGGCCGTCTTCGATCAGGATCGTCGAGCGCGGATCGTCGAACACCCCGCCGGTCATCTCCGGCGGAATCCACGTCCTGGCCGCTTCCACGACCGCCGGGATCAATTCGCAGCTCAGCACCCGCCGGATGTTTGGAAACCGCTCATCCAGCGCGGCACCCGCCGAAATCCCGGTGCCCAGGCCGATGAAGAAGATGCTTTCGGTTTGAGGGAAAAGATGCAGCGGGATGCGCGCTTGATCCGCTTGCTCCAAGTAGGCCTCGGTAGATCCCAATCCATAACCACCGTTGACCTTGATCACCCGGTGGCCGTTGGTCCGTTCGATCACGGTCACGGTGCCATCGCTGCCCTCCCAGGCCTGCAACACCCTGCCCTCGTCCTTTCCCCGCGCGCTGCCGGCAACCGGCAGGCCCGTCGGATCGAGCGCGGTGAATGCCAGCGCCAGCAATGCCACGCCGGCCACCCGGCAGCCGATGCCCACTCTTCCCCATCCCAGCGGCAGCAGCAATGCGACGACCAGATAAACCGCCGCCAGCGCCCGCAGCGTGCCCCACATCCCCCAGTGCGGCAGCATCACGAAACCGCAAAGCAAGGCTCCGGCGATCGCCCCGGCGGTGTTGATCGCCAGCAACCGTCCCAGTTTCCACCCCGGTGCCGCTTTTCCTTTTTCCGCCAGTTTCATCAGGAAGGGAAACACGGTTCCCATCGCCACGACCACGAACCCCACGCCGCGGAAGCCGGTGTTGAAAAGCCCGCGCACGTAATCGCCCCATGGTTCGATCGAATCCACGGGACGCAGCCCTTGAGTTACATGCATCAACATCGACGGCCCGAGCACTAACAGACCGCCACCCGCCACCGTCATCACTCCGAGCGCCGCCCACGGCCGGGTGACTAAGCGCGCGACCACCGAACTGATGCCCGCGCCCGCCGCCAGACCGATGAGCACCACGATCAGGATGATCGCATAGGAATACACCGAGTTCTCATGCACTTGCGCGAAGACCCGCGTCCACACGACCTCGAGGGCCAGGATCACGAAGCCCGAGAAAAAACACAGTCCCGCGAGCGCCAGACGCTCCACAGTGGATCCAGTGTCAGGTATTTCCGCCTCCTTTCTAGCAATCGGCACAGCCTCAACCGCAGGCAGCCGCCACGCCACCACGCCGACCGCCACCGAAAGCGCCACAGCCAGCGTGTAGGTCATCGAAAACCCCAGCGAGGGAATCAGGGTAAAGGCCGCAATCGCCACACCGAGCGCCGCGCCGAGCGTGTTCACCGCGTAAAGCATCGCCCCGGTGCGGCCGAGGCGTTCCGGCTGACGGATTACCGCCTGGCCGATCGCCGGCACCGTGCCGCCCATGAAGAACGCCGCCGGAAACACCAGCACCAACGCCAAGGCGAACTTCACTGCCAGCATCCAGCCGGTTCCGGAAACCGACCCGTACAGCGCCGGATAGATCGCATGAAACAGCTTCAGCACGCCGAAATACGTCAGCGCGGACAGGGCGATGCCGAATTCCAGCCATGCATACAACCGCAGCGGTCGGCCGGCCGCGGAGACGCGCCTGCCCCACCACCAGCTTCCCGCGCCCAGCCCCGCGAAAAACGCGGCGAGCGTGGCGGCGGCCGCATGCGCCGTGTTGCCGAACAGCAGGCCGAGCTGCTTCATCCACAACACCTGATAGACCAGCCCGGCGAAGCCAGAGGCGAAAACCAGCCCGATGATCACCCATCCGACCGGCTGCGTTTCGCGCTCCCGTGTCCGCACTTGTTTCGATCCGCTCGCCATTCCCGGACTGAAGTAGCGGCGAATGCCACCTTTGGCAAACCCAGCCTCGCACGGATGCCGAAGGCGCGCTCTCGCTGAGTGCGCACGCCAATGGATCGCGAAAGCCCAGCCCAAGGGAAATCCTGATGGCTCTCCTTGGCATCCACCTTTCTCCCCTCATTGTCATGCGGCCTGCGTCGAGGCCGCGCTACCTCCGCCGCCCATCTTGCTTTCATGACCATTCCATGACAAACCCGGAGCCCGAAGCTGCCACTTTCCTCGTCATGACAAGAAACCCCGTCCGCCGCCCCGCGCTTGCATGCTTGTCGCTGTTGCTTCCGTGGTCCGCGCTTCGTGCCGATGAACCCGCCCTGAGCGAGTTGCTGCGCGACGCGCTCTACACCGAGGAAGTCGCCCGCGATTCCGAAAAAGCCGCCAAACAATATGAAGAACTGCTCGCCCGCCACGACGCGCAGAAAACCTTCGCCGCCGCCGCGCTTTTCCGCCTCGCCGAAGTCCGCCGGAAACAGGACCGCAAGGACGATGCCATCCAACTCTATCAACGCCTGATCGCCGAGTTTCCCTATGCGGAAACCGAAACCAAACGCGCCAAGGAAAATCTCGCCGTACTCGGCG
>DATISV010000210.1:0-3343 GCA_035468505.1 Luteolibacter sp.
GCGGGCAAGGCCGCCACGGGCGCGGGCAGGTTGGCGAGCAGGGTGCGGAGATCGTCCGCATCGGTTCCCTTTTTCAACTTGAGATGAAAGTCCTTCTTGGTGAGGTCGAAGGTGGTGAGCCCGTGTTCGTTCATGAGCTCGCCGATGCGACGGATTTCCTGGAGGTCCACGGTGCTGGCGGGTTGAGGGTTGGGGTTGCTGCGGTTCGCGCCACAGGGCGGACGCTTCCGCAAACGCTAGGACCAGCCGGGGAAGAGCGTCAAGCGGCAAGACCCCGGTGTGGCAGCGACTTTCCGATCCGCGCGGCGGCGGGTGGATGCGGATTGCGGTCTAACAGGTTGAGGCGCGGTGGTCGCCCGGGGTAGCGTCGCGCCATGAGCGCACAGACCCCCATCCGGCTTTTCAGTTCCGATCTGGACGGCACCTTGATCGGCGATCCGGAGAGCACGCAGCGGTTTCGCGATTATTGGGACGCGCTGCCCGCCCGCGACCGGCCGGTGCTGGTTTACAATTCCGGCCGCACCATCGACGACATGCGCGGGCTGCTCCGCGACGACCTGCTGCCGCGGCCGGATTTCCTGATCGGCAGCGTGGGCACGCAGCTCTTCGACATGGAATCGGACCACATGGTCGGGGACTTCGGCCGCGAATTCCGTCATGGCTGGGACTTGTCCAAGGTGGAGGAAATCGTCGCCTCTCTGCCGGATATCGAGCCGCAGCCGCCGGAGTTTCTGCATCCCTACAAATCGAGCTGGTATCTGCATCATGCCGACGCCGAGCACATCGCCGAGTTGCGCGCGCGGCTGGCGGAGGCGGGGGTCGAGGCCAACGTGGTCTATTCCAGCAAGCGCGATCTCGATGTGCTGCCGAAGTTCGCCGACAAGGGCCACGCGCTGAAATGGCTCTGCGGGCACATCGACCTGCCATTGCGTGCGGTGGCGGTGGCTGGCGATACCGGCAACGACAGCGCGATGTTCCGCCTGCCGGACGTGCGCGGTGTCGCTGTGGGAAACGCGCACCCGGATCTGCTGGAGGCCATCGACGGGCTCATCGTCTTCCGTGCCAGCCTGGAGATTGCCGACGGGGTGATCGAGGGCTTGCGGCATTTCGGGCTGGTCGAGCGCTGAGAGCCGGAAACCGGCCGCTTGATTCCCGCGGTTTCCGTTTCCAGAATGGGCATCATGATTGCCCGCATCGCCATGCTGTCCGCCATCGCCGCTGGTTTCACATACGGAGCCGAAGCACCGAACCCCGGCCGCGCCAAGGCGGAATTGATCGCCGTTTCCGCCACCGTTCCTCCCGGAAAGCCGCTACAAACCGCCATCCGCATCCGCCACGACAAAGGCTGGCACAGCTACTGGCTCAATCCCGGCGAGGCGGGGATGCCGACCACGGTCGAATGGGAACTGCCGCCCGGTTGGAAACACGGTGAACCGGGTTTCCCGGCACCCGTCCGGTTTCTCACCGGCGAACTCGCGGGCTACGGCTACGAGGGCGAGTTGCTGCTGCCGGTGACGCTCACCCCGCCGGAGGATTTCGCCGGCGCAGCGAAACTCGAAGCCGAAATTTCCTGGCTCGCGTGTAGTGACGAAGGATGCGTGCCCGGTGAGGCCAAGTTGTCGCTTGAAGTCGCCGCCGGCGATGCCGCCACAAGTCCGGCGGCGGCGGAAATCATCGCCGCCATCGACCTTCTGCCGCGCCCGGCGGGGGAGGCGCTGCGTCTTGCAGTCGAGGAAACCGATAACTCTTTGATCCTAACACTTCTCCCCGGAAAATCCGCCTCGGCCGATCTGTCGCGGCACGAGGTGTTTCCCCTGACACCGGAACTCATCGATCCCAAGGCGCAAATCCGCTTCACCGCCGAAGGCCCGAAGTGGATCGCCACCGTGCCCAAGAGCGAATTCGCTGCCTCGCCCGTGAAAGAACTCACCCTGGTGCTGACCGATCGGAAAAACCCGCCGCTGCAAGTGACTTGGAAAATCGAATGACGAAAAAGTCATTAGACAAATCCACCTTCCCGGACACGGTTACATTTCGAATCCCGTCACATCATGAAAAACATCCTCATCCCCACCATCGCCGGAGCCTTCGCGCTGATCACCGCCCACGCCGCCGAAATCGGCCAGGCCGCCCCCGACTTCTCCGTGAAAAACGTCAAGGGCGAGACCGTCTCGCTGGCGGACTTCAAGGACAAGGTCGTCGTTATCGAATGGATCAACTACGGCTGCCCGTTCGTGAAAAAACACTACGACAGCGGCAACATGCCCGCCCTTCAGGAAAAATACACCGCCAAGGACGTCGTCTGGCTCACGGTGAATTCCGCCGCCGAAGGCAAACAAGGTTACCACGCACCTGCCGAGATGGCGGAGATCGCCACCAAGCACGGCAACAAGGCCAGCCATTTCCTGATGGATACCGACGGCAAGATGGGCAAGGCCTATGACGCCAAGGTTACCCCGCACATGTATATCATCCACAAGGACGGCAAGCTCGTTTACAACGGCGCGATCGATTCGAACCCCTCGGCCAAGACCGAGGACGTGGCCACCGCCGACAAGTGGTTCGCCGACGCGCTCGACGCCGTGCTCGCCGGCAAGGAAGTCTCCAACGCCAAGAACAAGCCCTACGGCTGCGGCGTGAAATACTGAGTTCCCCCGGAACCGCTGCTTTGACCGCCCGCCCCGGCCCGTCCGGTGCGGGCGGGTTTTTGCCCGGGCGCGGGTTTTCCGGCATCGACAAGGCGGGTGCCTTCCCCTATCCGGGCGCCCGTTCAAGCCCCGCAGCCCATCATGTCCGCGAATCCCACCATCATCTACACCATCACCGACGAAGCCCCGGCCCTTGCGACGCGTTCGCTGCTGCCGATCGTCCAGACCTTCACCAAGCCCGCCGGCATCGCGGTGGAAACGCGCGACATCTCACTGGCCGGCCGCATCCTGGCGCAGTTCCCGGAAATCACCGGCAAGGCCGACGACCTCGCCGAACTCGGCGCGCTCACCCTCAAGCCCGAGGCGAACATCAACAAGCTGCCGAACATTTCCGCCTCGATCCCGCAGCTCAAGGCGGCCATCGCCGAGCTTCAGGCGAAGGGCCACAAGATCCCCGATTTCCCGGAAAATCCGGGCAACGATGCCGAAAAGGAAATCCGTGCCCGCTATGCCAAAGTGCTCGGCTCCGCGGTGAACCCGGTCCTGCGCGAAGGCAACTCCGACCGCCGCGCGCCCAAGGCGGTGAAGGACTACGCCAGGGCCCATCCGCACAAGATGGGCGCGTGGAGCGCGGATTCGAAGACCCGCGTCGGCACCATGGGCGGCAAGGGCGATTTCTTCTCGAACGAGAAATC
>DATISV010000211.1:0-2130 GCA_035468505.1 Luteolibacter sp.
CCTTGGTGACCTCGGGAAACACGAGGATGCCCTTGGCGCGTCCGCCGAGTTTCCGGGCGACGGGATTGATGCGGTAAAGTTCCTGCAAGGAGGCGCGTGACTTGGCCGCGAGTTCGCGCGGATTGACGCTGGCGGCGTTGAGATTGGTGATGGGATCGTTGCCGCAACCGGTGAACGCGAGCGGTCCACTGGCAAGCAGGATGCCCGTGGCAATGAAATGGCATGTTTTTTTCATGATATGATTTCGGGTTTGGTGTGAATCGATGGATGTCAGAAATACCAACTGAAGCCGGTGGCGAGTTTGAACTCAAAATTTTCCGATGTGAGCGGGATTTCGGTGCCGACCGACCAGGCATATTGGTTGTCGGATCCCCACACGAAGTTGGTGCCGAGTTCGAGACGGTGGCGGTCGCTTTCGTCCAGTAGGTTCCAGCGCGGGTTGTAACTCACATAGCCGGACCAGTCGTCGTTGATCTTGAAGGCGACGGGAAACTTCACCTCGAGCGCGCTGACATCGTCGGTGTCCTCGTCGAGCGGGGTGAAGTTGTATTCGACGTTGATGCCGAGCGTGACGGCGGAGTTCCAATCCCAGCGCAGCGCGGTGATCGGGCGAAGGACGAAGGCGCTGTCGCCGAGCAGCGGGTCGGTGGCGCTGTCGAGCACCGCATTGACGGCCATGCCGTAGCGCAGGGTGGGCGCGATGCGGCCGACGATGCCGGCGCGAAGTTCGAGGTCGCCGAGTCCGAATTCCTCGTCGCCCGCCACCTCGCGCCATTTCAGCGGCAGCATGGCCTGGATGCCGAAAGCATGGTCGTCGCGCCACGGAATTCCCCAGCGCAAGGTGTTCTCGTTTTTATATAAATCCCCGTCGCCGTTGTAGCTCTCGAAGATGATCTCGGAGAAATGGCGGCTGGAAATCAGCGTGGGGTCGTAGCGCTCCAGCCAGGCGCGGTCGGGATCGAACAGGCGGCCGTCGGGCGCGGCGGCGTGGGAGATGCCAGACAGGCAGCAAATGGCCAGGAGGCAACGGACTTCGATGCATTTCATGCGGGTTATGGGTTGGACTTGAGATGCAGATGGAGGATGCGGCGGAGTTCATCCAAGGTTTCGGGAAGCTCGCACGCCCCATGCGGGCCGGGGACGATCTTCTCGGAATGCGCGGTTTCGAGTCGGGAACTCCAGTATTCCACCACGCCGTCTGAGCTGTTAGAAGCATCGCCCTTGCCGCGATCGCCGATGATCGAGTGGTGCGGCGCTTCGATGGGCCGGGAGTTGATGATTTTGAATGAAGGGTTGGCCGGAGAGAGCCCGTCGATGCTGGTCGGCATGCGCCCCGGATCGCCGGTGATGATGGCAATGGAACCGCCGAGCGTGTTGGCGGCGGTGTTGGCGATATCCAGTGGCAGGGAAATCAGCCGGATGGCGAGTTCGCCGAGCGTGCCGACCGCCATCCTGCTGCCGCGGTGCGGGGTGCAGATGAAGATCGCGCGGTCGATGTCCGGATTCGCCTGATAGATCGTGCAACGGTGGATCAGGTCGCCCGGTTTGACGTTTTTGAAAAACGCGGCGGCCTTGTCCTCTCCGATCACATTCCACGCTTCGCGATCAAGATTGGAAACCTGCATGCGGGTGAGCAGTCCGCCCATGCTGTGGCCGACCATGACGATGTCTTTGGCGTCCGGATATCTCCGGTGGAATTTTTGCAATTCCTCGCGCAGGCGCATCGCCGAATAGGCCGGGGGATTGCCCGTCGGGTAGGCGAAGACCCAGCACTGGTATTTCCTGCGGATCAACGGATCGGTTTCCAGTTCGTTGATCACATTGCGCCACATGCGGGGCGTGGAAATCAGGCCGTGGACGAAGATGAGCGGAATGCGTTCCGGATCATAAGGCTGGAGCTGATAGAGACCGGTGATGCCCATCTGCTCGTCGGCGTGGATCGCGCCCATGAGGCCGCTCCATAACTCGGACACATGCGGATAATAGGCGAGCGGCGCGGAGAAATCGGCTTCAAGCGCGCGCTGATTGCCGCGGATGGCGGCCTTGGTTTTCACCGTGGGATCGATCAGGGAAAGCGTCACTTCGCGGCCCTGGAAATCGAGCACCGCGGTGACCGGCGCGCTGACACCC
>DATISV010000212.1:0-3860 GCA_035468505.1 Luteolibacter sp.
ACCGGTGGCGTCGTCGCGGCGGAACATGGTGCGCAGCGGCTTGGTGGGGCGCATGCGGTATCCGCCTTCCTCGAAGATGATGCAAAGTCCGGCGAGTTTGGCATCGGATACGGCGGCGGGGTCGGCGAGCGAGCGGGCGAATTCCAGCTCCTGGACGATCAACGACTGGATGAAGGCATCGGCCACTTCGAGCGGATCGGCGGCGGGTGGCTCCGTGTCTTGGTCCGGCGGCAGGATGATGCGTTCGATTTTCCATTTTCCATCCTCGCGCACCAGATCGAGCGCGATGCGGTCGCGGCCGGGTTCGGCTCCCTCGAGGCGCAGCGCCCAGCGGGTGCGTTTGTTGAGTTCGATTTCCCCGACTTCGCGCACGGCGTTGAGACGGCGTGTCTGGCCGGCGAGCGCTTCGAGCCTGGCGATGGCGTCCGGCTGCGCGTGATTGTCACCGAGCATTTTGCCGAGCGTGGCGATGTCGCCGGCTTCGAAGGCTGCGGTGAATTTTTCCACCAGGTCCTCGGGCGATCTGGCGGAGATCGAGAGGCCGAGCGAATCGAGCGCGGTTTCCGGATCAGGCTCCGGGATGGGTTCCGCAGCGGCATCGAGCGCGGCGGCGGTTTCGTCGTTGGCGGCGGTTTGCTGTGGTGGTGGCGGCGCGACCGGCGGCGGCACGGGAGGGTGGACGCCGGGACGCAGGATGAGCAGCGCCACGGCCGCCAGCGCCAGCACGGCGGCGAGGCCGAGGAACAGGTATGGGATGTGGGAGCGCTGCATCAGTGGACCTTATTGGGAAACGTCGCCGCCGGACGGATCATTTCATGATCGTGGATTGTCCTTCACTCGGCGCGCGGGACGGCGGGCAGGGTGACGCGCGCGGAGCGGCCGTCGCGAACGAGTTGCAAGCTGGTGTCCTGCACCGCGGCGGAGGCGGCGAGGTGGAGGAAAAACTCGTTGGCCGAGTGGATGCGGGAGTTGTTGACGGCGACGATGAGATCGCCGGCTTGGAGGATTCCGGCGGCCAATGTCTCTTCGGCGACGCTGGTGACGACCACGCCGCGGAAGCCGCGCATGCGCTCCGGCACCGAGAGATCGCGCACCTCGATGCCGAGTGCCTGGAGGATTTGATCGGGATCGCGGATTCGACCCTGAGGCGTCTGCACCGGTGCGGCGGCGCTGCCGCTCTCGGCGATCACCGGGCGCAGCTCGATCATCGTGCCCTTGCGACAGACGTCGAGCGTGACGGCATCGCCCACGGCGGTTTTTCTCACCAGCTCGAAGAGCTGGGTGGCGGAGCGGATTGTTTCGCCGTTGTAGGAAACCACCACGTCCCACGGCTGCAAGCCGGCTTCCTGCGCCGGCGAGCCGGGTGAAATGCCGAGAATGGCGGCACCGGAGCCGCCCTCGTATTGGAGCGCGGAGCGCACTGCGGGATCGAGATCGCGGACCTGCACGCCGAGGAACCCGCGCACCGGGCGGCCGCGTTCGAGGATCTGGAAAAGCGTGTCGCGCACATCGTTGGCGGGGATGGAAAACCCGACGCCCTGGAAGCCCGGGTTTTCGCGGTCGGGCGTGAAAATGGCGACGTTGATGCCGATGATTTCGCCGCGCAGGTTGACGAGCGGGCCGCCGGAGTTGCCGGGGTTGATGGCGGCGTCGGTCTGGAAGAGGTCGCGCTGGTTGTCGGAAAGCGAGCGTTCCTTGGCGGAGACGATTCCCTGGGTGACGGTCTCGCCGAGACCGAAGGGATTGCCGATGGCGAAAACCAACTGGCCGACCTGGACCTCCGAGGAATCGCCGAGTTTGAGCGGCTGAAACGGCCCTTCGCCTTCGATCTTGATCACGGCGATATCGAGCAAAGTGTCCTCGCCGATCAGCCGCGCGGGGTGGGTTTTCCCGCCGTGCAAGGTGACGCGGATCTGCTGTTGGCCGGCGATGACGTGGTGATTGGTGACCACATGGCCTTCCTCGCTGACGATCACGCCGGAGCCCTGCCCCTGCGTGGGGTAGCGGCGGATGCGCGAGCGGCCCCACAGGTCGAGCAGGCGCTCGGTGCGAACGCCCGCGGTGTCGATGCTGACCACCGATGGCACCACGGCCTTGGTGAGGTTGGCGTATTCGTCATTGAGCCGGGCCAGCAACTCGACATCGCCGAGGTCCAGCGGCGGCCGCTCGGGCAGGGTGAATTTTTCCGGACGGAAACGGTCGTCCTTTTCGGCGAGACCGGGGATGAGATCGCGCAGGCTCCCGCCGGAATTGCAGGTGCGCATCACGGAAACAGCGGCGAAAGCCGTGAAAAACACGGCCACCAGCGCCAGCAGACGGCGGAATGAAGCGTTCATCGGGTGTGGGTGACGTGGTGTATCATGCCGCGTGTGACGTCGATTCCAAGTCCGGATGCGCGCCGGCGGCCTTGCGCTCGGGGAAATACCGGAGTGGATACCCCGGCCGGGCGTCACTCGGCAGCCGCCGCCACTTCCTTGAACCACTCGAGCGCCTCGGTGAAATGCGGTTCGTAGAACTTGTGACCGCCCTGGTAAACGGCCCTCTTGGTCTGCCGGAATCCATCCTTTTTCAAGAGATCCTCCACTCTTCGTCCGTCATCCGGGGAAGCCACCTTGTCGCCATCACCGTTCGAAACAAAGAACGCCGCATCCTTGAACGGCGGCTTCCTGCTTCCATAGGCCTTGATCGCATCGGACATCTTCATCTCGTTGCATCCTCCCATGTAAAAACCCACAGGAACGCGCTCGGTCGTTTCCTTGTAGGTCTCGAATAGATAGACCGCGAGATAACAACAGTTCTTCGCGCCGCCGGAAAAGCCTCCGTATGACCAGTCGGATTCCATGATGAGCGGCCACCGTTTGGCCAGTTCGTCGATCGCGCGCCGCGTGACCCGTCCTCTTGCGTCCACGTAGGCAATCGTCTTGATGGACTCCTTGTCCGCTCCGGGAGCACCCTCCCCCTGGGCTCCGATCACGACATATCCGAGACGATTCGCCGCCTGTTGATAGGTGCGCGCCACCCCCGCGTTTCTTCCCGAACCCGTGTCGTTGGAAAAGAACACCGGCCATTTCCTGTCGGGATCGAATCCTTCGGGAAACGCCACGCTGACCGTGATGGTCTTCATTCCCTCGCATTTCGCCGCCTTGCGGTCCTCGTCGGTCGCCTCCAGCGTGAATGTCTGCAATTTCCCCGGAACGATATCCTTGTCGTCAGGGAGCCGCATGCGGTCCGCCAAACGTGCCTCCCTGTCCTGTTTCCCCGCTTTGAGCACCGATTCCACCCGTTTCCGCGAGGCCTCGTCGAGGCGTGCCAGCGGCAGGTCGATTTGCTTGCCGTTGAAAACGATCGTCACTTCCTCGTCCGCCATGGAAACGATTTGGACCCGGATTTCCCGCCCCTCCAGATCCACCAGTGGAGTCAGTTCCGCTTCGGCGAGCGGACAGGCGAGTGCGAGAATCGCGGCTAGGCGGCAAGCCCGATACGTGATGCGCATGCCTCCGCATAGACTGGCGGAGCCCGGATGACGATCATTGATTGCGGGCCATGTCGTCACCGGGCGACCATCCCGCTTTACGCATGCGCCGCAGCGACTAGGCTCGGCGGCGATGCGCTGGTTTGCCGCCCTCACGATCTATCGGATTCTGCTGCCGGTGTTGCTTGTGGCGGCGTTTCCGGGGTGGCTGGTGAAAATGTTGCGGCGCGGCGGTTTCGGGACGCGGCTGGGCGAGCGGGCGGCGATTTATGGCGAACCGTTGGAGTTCGAGCCGAGCGGCGCGGTGCATGTGCATTCGGTGAGCGTGGGGGAGGCGATGCTGGCGCTGAAATTGATCCGCGCGTGGCGGGAGCGCGAGCCTGAGCGG
>DATISV010000213.1:0-3101 GCA_035468505.1 Luteolibacter sp.
CTGACCCTCGCGCCAGCCGCGCGGGAAGCGCTGGTTCAGCTCGCCGATCGCCTCGTGCAGTACCGCGAAGTCGGGTTTTTCGAAAAAGTCAGCGATCGCACTCCGATAGGCGGTCGAAGCAATCGTGCCGACGGCGGAATCCACCACGCCCTCCGCGTCTGGCGCCAGGGCGAACACGGTGGTGGCAAGTCGATTGGCGAGGTCGGTTTTTCCGGCCTGATGAATCTGCGCCGCGAAGACCAGCAGGTTGCCGCTGTTCGGATTCTGGAAACCGGACGACATCTCATTGCGGAACAGGCTCTCCACCTCGTCGGTCTTCTCGCGCAGGGCGGCGATCAGGGCATCGATGTCTTTTTCGAGATCCGCATCGGTTTTCGGAATTTGCGAGGCGGGGGATTCGACCGGCTCCACCCCGCCCATCGGCAGCACCGATGCCTTGTCGTCTCCCTCATCCGCCGGGATCGCCCATGCGCCGCCATCCATTCCTTTGGTCAGCTCGCGCAGATAGTAGTGCCGGTATTGCATGGAGTTCGCGTGCCGCACCCAGCGGGCGTCTTTTCCCATTTCCGGCAGGCCGAGCTTGATCAGGCGTTCGAAGCCATCGGAGAAGTCGGGAACCGGATTCTCCGCCGCACCAGCGAGCGCACCCAGACAAGCGGCGGCTGCTGCCAGAAGTCGCAAGCCCATCCTGCCATACATGGGGTCGATCCCTAGCAGCCGCCATTTATCGGGTGAAGCCGCAATTTGAAAAAATCGAGGCTCTTTGGGCTTGGTTGAAAGCAGATCGCAAAGGGCCCATTCAGCCGGCTCCGTGCACTTGTCACAAAGTTAGGCCGGGTGGTCCGACCGCTTGTGAATAACTTGGCGAAAACTTCCGAAAGGTCTGTTTTCCAAGTGTTTCGTGACTGATTCACACGGTGAATCGACGCATCAAAATCAGAATTCAATCAACTGATTGAAAATGTACCGAGTCAGGCGGCGATACGTCCTGAAGAGCATTTCATGCAAACTCATTGATATCGCTTAGTATTAATATCCAACAACTTGCATGGAAATTTACAGTTTTTATAAACATTGCGTTTCCACTGACGAGTGTGTCGTCTCGGCAACCGTGCGACTAGGATTGCTTGTGGGTGAGCGGCCGAATGCGGCGATCTTGCGACTGGATGCGGGGCATCCGCACGATTGTGAACAACTTGCGAAAATTTCGCTGCGACGGATGTTTTGGCGGACGTGGCCATTGATTTTCAATCGTCTGGCATTTCGACTTTACGGGACGGGCGCAAGCGGGCAGAGACATGCCGCGTCCCGTGCCGGTCGGCACGGGCGAAACACACATCCCATCACGACCCATCATGGACATTCAGATTGCGACTCTTTGCGACCACGCGGCCGACTACAACGGCAAGCTGGTCATCACCGGCACCTTCGACACCTTGGCCGCCCGCGCGCTGCCGGTGGTGCACCCGTCCTGCGCGCTGGCGCTGCGGTTTTGCTTCACACCCGAAGACACCGGCAAACACCAGCTTTCGATCAACATCATCAACGAGGACGGCGAGTCGCTGGATCCGAACAACATGCCGATCAAGCCGGACTTCGAGGTGAAGCTGCCGGACAACGCGCCGTTCATCACCCGCAACATCATCATGAACCTGCAGGGGCTGAAATTCCCCGCGCCCGGGATCTACTCGGTGGATATCGGCTGCGACGACGAGATCCTGATCCGCCTGCCGCTGCGCATCGTCAAGGTGACGCAGGGACCGGACGGGCAGACGAGACTCGCCTGAGCCTGGATTGCGCGTCTTTTTTGGTTTTATGAAAATCCGGTGGCGCGTGCCACCGGATTTTTCATTTGGAACGCGGGTCTTCGGCGCGCATCGGGTCGCCCGGAGTGCGACCCTCCTCAGGGCTCTCGAACTCACCCGCGCAGCAGGAGGCGAGTGCGGTGTAGCAATCCTCGCAGAGCGGGCGGTCGCCGAAACGGATGGCCGTCGGTGCGCCGCAGCGCGAGCAGGGGGCGATATCGTCGGGCGGCATGTGGTTGAAAAAGGTCGAGTGCGTTCAGCGCACGGTGATGGCGACGCAGGCCTTGGCCTCCGGGTCCTTGGCGGGGTCGGCTTTCCACGTCAGGGTGAAACCCGGTTGAAGCAGGTTGTCGCGGGTGGTTTCCATGGTGATCGCGGAGCCTTCCTGGGCGGTGATGACCAGGCGGCGCGCCTCGTAGATCCCGGATTGCAGTTCCAGTTCGGCGATCCCGGGTCCGTTGACGGCGGCCACTCCGCCTTCGACGGGTTCGGCGAGCTGATAGCGGGTTTCCGAGCCGTCGATGCGGCGCACGGTGAGGCGGTCGCTGCGGAACTCGCGGTGGAAATCCCGGAGTTCGCGGCGGGCGGCGCGGTCGTCTTCGGGCGCGTCGATCAGTTTGTAGAGGGTTTCGAGATTGCCGCTGGTGAGCTGTGCCGGAACCTTGATGGCGATGGCGAAGTGGTGGGGAGTTTTGATTTCCTCCGGGTTGAGGAAACGACCGCCCATCACGAGGGTGCCGCGGTTCTGTCGCAGCGTGTATTCGAACTTCGCGCCGCCGGTGACCTCGCCGGTGATGGTGGTTTTCTCGAACTCGTCGGTGATCCCGTCCGGCGAGGTGAGCGAGTTGTCCGCGATGCGCCGCACGGTGGTTTTTCCCTCGTCGGCGGTGGCGATGAGCTGCGGGACGATTTCCATCGTGTAGGTGCCGCCGAGAAAAGTGGATGACAATCCGTCGGAAAGCGCAGGCATCAGCCGCACCTTCGACTGCGTGGCGATGCCGAACTCGATGTTCCGGTCCTTGTAGGTGGCGAAGTAGCCGAGCCGGTCGCCCTCGGTGATGGTGGGGAGTTGCGCGGAAACCGGAACGATGACGCCGGCCAGCACGAGGAAGACCGGGGAAATCCTATGACGCGGAAAATGAAACATGCGCCCAGCCAAGCGCATCGCATCCGGGCATGCCAGAGGAACACGCCCGTCACAAATAGCCGTGCAGGCCGTGCACGGTATCGTGGTCGAGTTTTCTCACCAGCGCGTTGACCAGCGAGATCATGGCAAGGTGGTCGTCGAGATCGATG
>DATISV010000214.1:0-5114 GCA_035468505.1 Luteolibacter sp.
GGCCTGCTCGCCCAGCCGTCCGCTCCGGTGGTGGGTCAGGAAATCACCCTGCTCGCCCGCGTCCGGAATTTCTCGCCGGAGGCCGTGCGCGCCAATCTCACGATGGATGCCGATGGCGCGCGCCAGACGCAGGCCGCCGAAATCCCCGCCTGGGGAGAAACGGAAGTCGCATTCCCGCTGCGCGCCGCCGGCGCGGGGCCGCTGCCGGTCACCATTGCCACCGAGGCAGACGCCTTTCCCGACGACGACGCGCGGCACACGGTGGTGTCGGTGCGCGAGTCGCTGCGACTGGCGATCGATTCCGGAGGCGCGGAGCCCGCGGCGGAGCTGTTAGGCAGGCTGGCCGCCGCCCTGCCATGGCTCGAAAGCACCTCCGCGGAAAGCGGCGCACGCGCGCAGGACTACCGGTTCATCGCCGCATGGGACGGGAAAAACGCCGGAGAACTCCGCTTGCTCAGCGCCGCCGGGACCACGGTTATCGTTTGTCCCACACCCGGATGTCCGCCGGCCGCCGTGGCGGAGTTGACGGCTGCTCCGGAAAACCAACTGCCCGCATCCTTCGCCCGCGAGACCCGCGTCGATGGCTGGAACGCGCTGCCCGAGGAAAACCACCCGTCCATCGAACTGTTCCGCGGCGGGGACTTCGGCAACCCGTTCGCGGGAACCTTCCGCGAGCGCATCGCAATGCCCGCCCCATCCGCGGGACGCGCCATCGCCTGGTATGCCGACCGCGTGCCGGCGATCCTCGAATACCCCACCGACGGCGCACCGGTCGTGCTGTGGAACCTGCCGCTCGATCCGGCGCAGACCGATTGGCCGATGCAGGGGAATTTCCTGCCCGCGATCGCGGAAATCCTGCTGCACCTCAGACCACGGGCCGGAAATGATGCGATGGAAATTCCATCCGGAAGCGCCCTGTCATGGTCGTCCGCCAACCCCGACCTCGCGGCCACCATCCGTCTTGACGATCCAGATGGAAACCCGCTCGATCTAACCGAATCGCACGATGCCGGGGGGACCACCTGGTCGTGGCCCGGACCGGCCAGACCGGGAATTTACCGCTGGATTTCCTCCGGCCAGACACTCGCCGCCACGCCGGTCAATTTCCCGGAAATCGAATCCGACCTCCGCACGGTCGCCGAAGTCCCGGCCATCGGCCGCATCGATTCCGGCGCGGACACGCTCGTCCGCAAGGCCGCGCTCGCCAACGGCATCCCGCTCTGGCCATGGCTCGCCCTCCTCGCCCTCGCCTTCCTCCTAACAGAATCCATCATCCACCTCCGCTCCGCGAAATCCAATCACTGATAACACATAACTCATATCCATTCCATGTCCCCCGCCCTGCCGCTCTCCATCCTCATCCCCCTTGCCATCGTGGTGCTGGCGGTGGTGTTGGCGGGCGCGTGGCGTGGCTCGCGCGATCTGACAACCAGCCGGCGCGTGGCGCTGCTGGCGTTGCGGACCTGCGCGGTGGCGGCGGTGTTCGGTTTGTTGTTGAATCCGGGATCGTGGGTGAACCCGACAGAGCAGGAGGCGAAGCCATGGTTGTTGCTGGTCGATTCCTCGGAATCGATGAATCAACCGGCCGACAACGCGGGTGAATCCAGGGCCGCGGTCGCAGCGCGTTTGACCAAGGAGTTTTCCGCGCGCGCGGAGCGTCATGACATCCCCGTGCGCATCCATCCCTTCGCGGGCGACCTGCTGCCGGCACTGGCTGAGGGCGATGACGAACTTCCCTCTTCCGATGGCGAATCCACTCGCATCGTCGCCGCGGTGAGCCGCGCGCTGGAGGAAAGCAGCGCCAGCGGACGTTCACTCGCCGGCGTGCTGGTGGCGGGCGACGGCCGCGAGACGACCGTCACCGATGCCGCGTCGCTCGAAGCACTCGCCCTCCGCGCCCGCAGCGGCGAAACGCCGGTGCATACCGTGACCATCGGTGCCACCGGCGAGCCTGCCGATCTCGCATTGCGCCAACCGCGCGCCGCGTTCACTACCTTCGCCGGGCAATCGCTGCGCGTTCCCTTCGCACTGGAATCGACCGGCCTGCCCGCGCTGCGCGCCACCGCCACCTTGCGCGATGCCGATGGCGGGGCGCTCGATGAAATCGCGCTCGACGTGGCACCCGGCGCAAGCGTCACCGGCACCTTTGAAGTGCCTGCACCAAGCTCTTCCAGCCGCTGGTCGATCGATGTGCCGGTGGCCGATGGCGAACTGCGCCCGGCCAACAACCGCTCGCAATTCCACGTCCGCGTGCTAGACGCCCGCACCCGTGTGTTCCTCGCCGAGGGCGCGCCGTATTGGGACAGCAAGTTCCTCGCGCAACTGCTCCGCCAGCAGACGCACATGGAACTGCGCTCGATCCACCGCTTGTCGGAAAAACGCTATTTCCGCATCGATTCCGGCGAACGCGAAAACGCCGAGACCGAGCACCCGGTCTTCCCCGACTCGCTTGAGGAACTCTCGCGTTACGATCTGGTCGTGTTCGGGAAAAACGTGGACTCGTTTCTAACAGACGAACGCGCGGCACTGCTGCGCGCCTATGTGCGCGACCACGGCGGCGCGCTGCTGTTCTCGCGGGGTCGTGCCACCACCGCGGCAAGCGCGGCCATCGAGCCGCTGGAACCGGTGGTGTGGGGACCGGCGACGATCGGCTCGTTCCGCTTTGCGCCGAACCGCGATGGCGAAAGTGCCGGGCTCTTCGGCCAGGCTCTGGCCGCGCCGGACGCCTCATTGTGGACCTCGCTGCCGCCGTTGCAGGACGCGCGGCAGGTTGCGATGGTGAAGCCATTCACGCGCGTGCTGGCCGATGGCCTGCCGGACCTCCCGGCCAGTTCGGAGTTTTCCGCCGGCGGCAAGTTTCCCGCGCTACTGGTCCGCCGTTACGGCCAGGGCGTGGTGGCGATGATCAACGGCGATGGTTTGTGGAAATGGGATTTTTTCCCGGACGCGCGCGAGTTGGGAAATTGCTACGAGGATTTCTGGACCCAACTCATCCAGTGGATGGCGGCGTATTCGGAATTTTTGCCGGGCCATGATTTCTCGCTGCGCGCACCGTCCGGGCGCGCGCAGCCCGGCAGCACCGTGGCGCTCACCATGTCCTACCGCGGATCCGATCCCGCGCCTCAGCCGCTGCTGGAAATCACCGGCCCGGACGGCGAACCCACACGCATCCGCCCGGCCGCCATCTCCAGCCCGTCAGAGCGCCCGCTGTGGCGCGCCACATTCTCGCCGGAGACACCCGGCGACTGGCGCATTCGCCTGATCGATCCGCGCGACGAAGCGCCGCCCGCGCCGGAAACCCTGATCACCGTGCCCGCGCCGCCCACCGAAAGCGACGATCTCACGCCCGACCCCGCATTCATGAAAACCCTCGCCGAAGCCACCGGCGGAAAATCCATCACCGTGGATGCGTTCGACGCGTTTCTCGACGAGCATGTCAAACCCACGCCGCCAACCGCACGCGATGCCGGAGCCGTGTGGCAGGCCTCATGGACCAATGCCCCCACCGCCCTCCTGCTAGCCCTGTTGCTCGCCGCCGAGTGGTTCATCCGCCGCCGCTCCGGGCTTGCCTGATCCAATTTCAAATTTCAAGTTTCATATCTCAAATCATCCCATGACCTACCGCCAACAACTCCGCCGGGTCCGCACGCTGCTGCGCGCGTCGCGGTTGCTTGCGGCCATCGTCGCGGCGTTCGGCGTCGCGGGTTTGTTGTGGCTGGTGTTCGGGCTGGTGGACGCGGCACTGGCCTTCGAAGCCACGGCGCGCACGAGGATCACCGTCGTCCTCGCCGCCATCGCCATCCTTGGCGGACTGGTGATGATGTTCCGTGCATTGCGCGTTTCCGCCAGCGAAGCCGCGCGCCGGGCCGACCATGCGCTTTCCTCGCAGCGCGCGCCCGCATCCGCCGCGTTGTCGCTGGATGAAAATTCCGCCGACACGCCGATGTCGCGCTTCCTCACAGAACGCAGCCTCGCCCAAGCCGCCGAGGCTGTCGCCGCGCTGCCCGCGCGACGCATCATCGATGCACGCGAGTTGAAGATCGCGGCGCTCGTGATCATTGTGCCGGCGATTGCCATCGGCATCCTGCGCATGGCCGCTCCCGCGCCGTTTGCGGTGATCGTGCAGCGTCTGCTCCACCCGTCCGGCGACATCCCGCCATACAGTCCGCTGCGTTTCGCGATAGAGCCCGCCAAGCCCGCCGTCGTCTATGGCGGTGAAATCCTCATCGCCACGGAAATCACCGGCGGCACTCCGGAGGAAACCGTCGAGTGCCTCGTGCGCCGCAGCCGCACCGGCGAAATCCTCCGCCGCGACGCGTTCCGCGAAAGCCCGCAGCGCTACTCGCGCACCCTGGAAAATCTAACGGAACCGGTGGAGGTCGCCTTCGCCAGCGGTCGCGCGCGCTCGGCATGGACGCCGGTGGAAATTTTGTTGGAACCCAACATCCTCGGTGGCCAGGTGCGCATCACGCCGCCGGTTTACACCAACCTGCCGCCGTCGTCGTTCGCGCTCGATACCAACGAGATCGCCGCGGTCGAGGGATCGGAAATCGCGCTGGAACTCACCAGCAACCGTCCGCTGTCCGGCGGCAAATGTGTGTTCACCCCGGCCGCCGCACCCGGCGAAACTCCGCAGGCTGTCACCATTGACGGCGATGTCACATCATCGCACGGCGTCACTTTCACCTGGACGGCCACCCGCACCGGCCGCCTCAGCGCAACAATCCGCGACCTCCGCGGCACGCCTTCGCCGCGCCCGCTCGACCTCGCGTTCCGCTGCATGCCCGACCAGGCGCCGGACGTGGTGCTCGACAGCCCGCCGTCGATGATGCTCGCCACCCCGCAATCGAAGATCCCGGTGGCCGGCCGCGCCAGCGACGACTTCGCGCTGCAACGCATCCATTTCGTGCGCACGCTCGCCGGTTTCCGCGACCGCTCACGACTCGTCGCCCCCGCTCTAACGGAACGCAGTTATGATTTCCGCGAAAACCTCGACCTCGCCGAACTCGGCCTTGAACCCGGCCAGACGATCGAGTTGATGCTCGACGCCTCCGACCACAATCCATCGCTGTTAGGCCAAGGCGCTTCGGAGATTTCGCGCGTCCGCATCATTT
>DATISV010000215.1:0-5121 GCA_035468505.1 Luteolibacter sp.
GCGCAGTTCGCCGAGCGGGATGTTTTTCGCCCCCGGAACCGGTTGTTTCGCGGCGGCGGCGGCCGGGCGGACATCGATGACCTGGGCACCCGCGCTTTCGAGATCGGGCACCGGGAACAGATAACCGTCGCGGATGTTGCAGGCGGCGAAACCGGCCACATTCACCACGTCCTTGGCACTGCCGAACGGCGGCGCGTAGGAAAGCTCCAGATGGCACAGATCGTCGATCGTCAGCCGCCCGCGGCTGGCGGTGGCGATGATGTCCAGGCGCTTGTCCACGCCGTCCGTGCCACAGGCCTCGGCACCGAGCACCCGGCCGTCGTCGTTCGACCACATCAGCTTCAGCGTGATCGTTTCCGATCCGGGAAAATATCCGGCGTGCGAACCTCCGTTGACGGTGACCGTCTGATAGGCAACGCCCTCCGTTTTCAACCGGCCCTCCGACCACCCGGTGATCCCTGCCGCGAGGTCGAACACCCGCACGATGGCCGTGCCGATGCTGCCGGGATAAGGCAATGCCTTGTCGCCCAGAAACATGTGGTCCGCGGCCGTGCGTCCTTGCCGGTTGGCCGGTCCGCCTAGCGGAATGGCGGCGCGTTTTCCGAACACCGCATCCTCGGTCTCGCACACGTCGCCCACCGCGTAGATGTCGGGATCCGACGTGCGCTGCCAGGAATCCACCACGATGTGGCCGCGCGGGCCGAGTGTCAGGCCGGCATCCTTGGCCAGACCGTTTTCCGGCCGTACGCCGATGGATAAAATCACCAGCCCGCTGGCGAGCACGCGGCCGGATTTGAGCTTGGCGTGAACTTCCCCATCCTGGTCCTCTAATCCTTCGATCCCGTCACCCAGTATCAACTCCACGCCTTTTTCGCGCATGCGATTTCCCATCGGCCGCACCATTTCGGCGTCCAGTTGTGGCAGGATCTGCGGCTGGAGTTCCACCACGGAAACCCGCTTGCCGATGGCGTGAAGCTGCTCGGCCATTTCCAAACCGATGAATCCCGCGCCGACAATCGTCACACTGTTCACGGACGCGGCGGCCTGCTTGATCCGGTCCATGTCCTGCATGTTGCGCAGGCTTATCACCCGCGCGCTGTCGATCCCCGGCAGCGGCGGCCGCAGCGGGCTCGCCCCGGGTGCGAGGATCAGCTTGTCGTAGGCGATGACCGCTTCGCCGCCCGACGCATCCCGCACCGTCACCGTCTTCCCGCCGCGGTCGATGGCCACCGCTTCGGTGAGCGTGCGGACGTCGAGATTGAGCATGGCGCGCAGGCTCTCCGGCGTCTGCAAGAGCAACTCGGCACGATCGGGAATCTCGCCGCCGATGTGATAGGGCAGGCCGCAATTCGCGAACGAAACGTCCGGCCCGCGCTCCAGCAGAATGATGTGCGCGCTTTCCGAGTGCCGCCGGGCCCGCGCCGCGGCCGACGCCCCGCCCGCCACTCCGCCGATGATGACTATGGTTTCCGGTTTCGTATGCATAACTTCAAAAGATGTGAAAAATCATGTCGCTCCGCCATTTTCCCGCCCGCGGCCCCTTCCTCACGGCTTCCCGGCATGCAATGTCCGGTTCATCATTTCGCAGAAACGCTTCAACGCCGTCTGGTCGAGCCGGAACCAAACCTGCTTGCCACGATGCCGGGCCTTCAGCAGCCCCGCTTTCAACAGCTCGTTGATGTGCCGCGAACAGGTCGGTTGCGAGAGCGGCAACTCGCCCACGATCTCCATGCACGACACCTCCCCCCTCCCCGCCAACAACCGCAGAATCCGGATCCGCGCCGGATGCGACAAGGCCCGTGCGAACCCCGCCATCTCCACCAACCGGACCTCGAACACCTCCAGTTTCGCGCGCGCCATGTATCGTATATTTGAAATATACGATATTCCCGCAAGCGGAAATCCCACAGAGGAGATTCCGGCGGCGCTTTCCGGTGCGATCAAGCCTTGGTTCTCGATACTCCAATCGCTGCGGATCAGATGCCCGAATCGTGCGGGATCGTGCGTCAGGCCGGGTAGGTGGCGGCGATTTTTTCCATCCACTGGCGGGCACGCGCGCCGAAGCCGAGGTCGTCGCCGGCGTAGAGGATGCCGCGCGAGACGTTGATGACGTCGGGCGCGGTGCGAGAGGCACCGGCGAGCGCGGCGAGGTCGCCCCCCTGCGCGCCAAGGCCGGGAACGAGCAGCGGGGCGTCGGGGATGTTCGCCAAAACCTCGGCGGCGTTGGTGAGACCGACGACATAGCCGACATCGGATTTGCGTTTTTCCTCCGCGGCGCGCGCGCCGAGATCGGTGACGAGTTGGAACACCTCGCGGCCGTCGGCGAGTTTCCGGCGCTGGAAGTCGGCGGAGCCGGCGTTGGAGGTGACGGCGAGCAGATAGACCGCCTTGCCCTCCCAATCAAGGAACGGTTCGATGGAGTCGTAGCCGAGGAAGGGATTGAGCGTGACGGCATCGACATTCCAGCCGCCGAAATATCCCTGGGCGTAGTATTTCTGGGTCTCGCCGATGTCGCTGCGCTTGGCGTCGAGGATGACGGGCACTTCCTCGGGGATCAGGGCGAGCAGTTCCTCGAGCACGCGGATGCCCTCGATGCCCATGGCTTCGAAGTAGGCCATGTTCGGCTTGAAGGCGGCGGCCCAGGCGGCGGTTTCCCCGATCACGCGGGTAAGGAAATCGCGGGCGTCGGATGCCCCGCCGTCGCCGGGCCGGGGGTCGAGCCCGACGCAGAGGCGGGAGCCGGTTTTCGCGATCCGTTGGGTGAGGCGTTCGGTGTAGCGCATGGCGGAATCCTTGCCCTTGGATGAGTGAAGCGAAAGGGGAAAATGGGAACCCTCGGCCATGGAAAACAAACGCCCCAATTGTTTGTTAGATCGTGCTGCGGCGGCGGAAATTCCGGCGCTGCCGGTTGGATGGAATCATGGTTCTGGCCGGAAGGAGATGGACCACCGGACCGAGGCGTTTTCCGCGCGTTTCAAGATCAGCTCGACGACTCCGTCGCTCCGGGGGACAAGCTCTGCCGAGGTCTCGCCGGGATCGCATTCCGCCGTGATCGCCTCGTAGCCGTTCAAGGCCAGCGACACCCGATAGGGATCGCCGCCGACGATCTTGCTAACTCCGCTCAGAACCCGGCGTTCGCCATTCCATACCACCTCGGAGAGATCGAGGTAGCCCTGCATGAGGTGGCGGTCGGTGGAAAGGACCTGCGGGCGGTCGAGGCATTCGCGGACCGAGATCATGCGGGCCTCGCCGGGGCGTAGCCGCTGCTCAAGGCGTGAATCGCCGGCTTGTTTGCCGAGGAACCGGTCATTCCAGAAATCGAAGAGATAGTAGTCCTTATCCGGATCGAGCCCCAGCGATCCCTGCACCTGCGGACCTGACATCGAGATGCCAACCGTTTTCGGCTGGTTCGGGTCGTGGTTAAAGAAAGTGACCTGATGCCACTCGGGATTCACCTCGAAGTCATAGATGGCCGGGGACCCGGCCACGAAGGCATCCACGGGCCGCGCGCTCTTGGGAGCGGTGTGATAGGGGAACGTCCGCGTAAGATCGCGGAAGGTTTCCGGAGAAAATTCAGTGAAGCTGTTGGCCAGTAGCAGCCGGCCGGTAGTGACATAACACATCGTCAGGATCGCGCGGACCAGGTCGCGGTTTTCCTGCACCCGCACGAGGTTCTTCGAATCGGCGTCCTGATTGACCACCACCCGGTTCTTGTACCAACGCATGCCGCAGCGCGTCACGGTGGTACCGTCCATGGCATCGGTGTCGTTTTCGGTGCGCATCGAGGCGACCACGCCTAGCGTCACGTCCGAGCCGCTGAGCATGTTGCGCTCGTGGACGTAGGCACCCGGGCCGAGGCCGTCGTGCGCCAATTGATAGATTTTGCGGTAGGCCGCCGCGGTGGTCGAGTAGTCGTCCTCCATGCCACCGGCGCTGGCCCAGCCTGATTCCGGGTAATCGAACATCAGTCCGAGAATGCCACCGTTCTTGAGGTTGGCATAGACATTCCTCATGTGGGCGAGGAAGTCGGGATCGGTGAAATCGTAGCTCCAGACGATTTTGCCGTTGCGGGTCCAGGTTTGCTCCCAGGTGGTGAACATTTCGCCCTCCGTGTCCACCGGTTCGCCCTTCCAGGCATATTGTTTGTTGAAGAGCATGTGGCCGGGGAATTTCGCGGCGTAGTCCTCGGAGCGATATGCGGTCTGGAAATAAGTGAGCGGAATCCCGCCGAGTTCGGTGACGGCCTTGCCCCACTTTTCGCTGGTTTCGTAGGGTTCGACGTAGCGGCCGTTCTGGGTCGTGTCGCGGTCGGTGTCATCGCGCTGCCAATGCTTGTCGTCCCACCAGCCCTGCTGGTTGTTCGGCATGTAGGAATCGGGCACGAGGCGCACGGCGGCGCGGCTGTAGTTGAGGAAGCCGCTGTCCTTGATCGCCTTCATCTCATTGACCGCTCCCAGAGTCGTGTTGTCCGCGGCTCCGCGACCGCCATAGCGTTTGTCCGAGGCATACCACAGGCAGACGGTGGGAAAGTCATACATGCTCAACTCGATCCGCTGCGCCTCACGCACCCGCATGGCATAACTTTCCAATGCCTCGAACGGATCGGTGGTTGTGACGTCGATGTAGAAGCGGTCCTCCGCGATGTAACGCTGCCCGGGATCGACGCGCTTGCCGACCGGATCGGCCGCAAACAACTGGGCGGTGTAGGAACGGCGCGGCCGTGGAGATTGCGAAACCGGGGTCAGGGTGTCCGGCAGCAAGGCCTGGTGGCGGCCGTCGCGCAGCCAGATTTCGCTGAGATACACCGGTGTTCCATCCGCCTTGGCGTTCTCGACGACGATCCGCAGTTTGCCGGCACGAACCGCTTCGGGCGGCAGCGGCATTTCGACCTGTTCGACATCCTGTTTGCTCACGCCGTCGAAGCGCGGAAGCGTGTGGTTTTCGATCAATGGCAACCGCTGCGTTTTGCCGTCGCGTTCGTATTCAACAAACACCGACTGCGCGACATCCGGATGCTTGCCGTGCTGAAAGCCGCGCCACCAGGAAAACCCGAGCAGGTAGGGTCGTTCCGCGTGCAATTGGTCCGCCTCGACGACGATCGCTTCCGGCTCCTCGACCGAA
>DATISV010000216.1:0-3659 GCA_035468505.1 Luteolibacter sp.
GTCCGGCGTGAATCCCCAGGGCGTCGATGTCATTCCCTTCAAGGCCCCGAACGACGCGGAGCTGAAGCATCATTTCCTGTGGCGGCCGATGCAGAAACTGCCCGCCCGCGGCCGGATCGCGATCTTCAACCGCTCCTACTACGAGGAGGTGCTGGTGGTCCGCGTCCACCCGGACTTCCTCGACAAGCAGGCCCTGCCCTCGCGGCTTGAGGGCAAACCGCTGGACGACCTGTGGGAATCGCGCTTCGAGGAGATCAATGCTTTCGAGCGTCACCTGGTGGACAATGACATCACCGTGATCAAGTTCTTCCTTCATCTCTCCAAGGACGAGCAGCGCGAGCGTTTCCTCGACCGCCTGAACGAGCCGGGGAAGTTATGGAAATTCGCCGCCGCCGACCTCGCCGAGCGCGGTCATTGGGACGAGTATCAGGAGGTCTATGAAAAGATGCTGCGGGCCACCAGCACCGCCCATGCGCCATGGTATGTGATCCCGGCCGACCGCAAATGGTTCGCCCGCGCCGCGATCGCCGATGTCATCGCCCGGCGGATCGAGGAACTCGGTCTGGAACCGCCGCAACCGAGCGCCGAACAAATCGCCGGAGCGGACGAATACCGCAAAGCGCTCGGCGGCTGAGGGAATCCGAAAAGGAGGTCACCGGGCACTACAAGTCATGCGCCAGGACCAGTTTGAGCAGTTCCTTCGCGGCGGCTTCCGAAGATGCGGGATTCTGCCCGGTAACGAGCTTGCCGTCGACGACCACATAAGAACTCCAATCCGGACCTTTTTCGTAGAGGCCGCCATTCGCTTTGAGCATGTCTTCGACCAGGAACGGAACAACTTCCGTGAGATCCACCGCCTCCTCCTCCGTATTTGTGAAGCCGGTCACGCGGCGACCCGAGACCAACGATATACCGTCGGTTCCTTTCGTGTGTTTGAAGATCGCAGGAGCGTGGCAGACCGCGGCTAGAGGTCGATCCTGCGCGATGAAGGTTTCGATGATGCGCTGGCTGTCCGGGTCTTCCGCAAGGTCCCAAAGCGGGCCATGGCCACCTGGGAAAAAGACCGCATCGAATTTGTCTTCATCGATGTCGGCCAACTTGATCGTGTTGGCGAGTTCGCTTTGTGCGGCATCGTCGTTTTTGAAGCGTTCGGTCGCCTCGGTTTGCGCATCAGGCACATCACTTTGCGGATCGAGAGGTGGCTGGCCACCCGTCGGGGATGCCAGGGTTATTTCCGCTCCGGCATCTAGCAGAACGTAGTAAGGAGCCGCAAATTCCTCCAGCCAGAAGCCGGTCTTCTTGCCGGTGTCACCCAGCTTTCCATGCGAGGTTAGAATGATGAGAACGTTCATATTCATATTTTTGTTGGTGTTTATTCAGAAGGGCCAACGTGAATCACGCATTTGCCGATATCAAGGTGCTTTCTGTGGGTGCACCTTCCGGTCGTTCCGCAAGAACGATGGGGCGGTTTGTTTTCATGGCGGTGTTGACCATTATAAACGTCAATGCCGAGCAGTTTGCCGAGTTTTAGAGACCATTTCATAGGCGTGCGAATGAGGTGGCAACTTGGCGCCGCAGCCGGCCGGGTGCGCCCTTTATTTTGACATCCGCGCCGTCGATGGATGTGGTGGGCGTGCCCGCATCCCCGGTTTGGTGGGTTTGGCGAAGGCGGGTTTGATCATGAGTCGGAGCGATCCGTCCGCGCCACGGCGATGGCCGCCTGCCGCATTTGATCATGGGCGGCTTCGCTCACGCCTTCCTCGAAAAGCTGCGCACTCTGGCCCTGGCCGTCTTCGTCGTCCTCTTCGCTGGCGGACTCCTCGGCCTGATGCCCCGTCGAGCCGGGGACCGGATCCCAGCGTTTGTCTTCGGGAATGGCTTCGAGCATGGCCTGCCTGTCATCCATATCGGCACCGCCCGTCAGCTCGCGAATGGCTTGGTCACGGTCCTGGTTGGTCACCGGGCGTCCGGCGATCAATGCGAGTTCCCTGGCGCGCTCCGCCACCATCTCACCGCTGATCTCACCGATCCCGGCGGAGTTTTCCTCGATCATTCCTTTGTTGAGTGGGTTCTGGTTCATGGGATTGATTTGGATATGGGTTCGTTTTTTCAGACCGAATAGGCACGCTTGGATGCTGCATATTCCAGAAGGCTCTTCCAAGGATGGACGAAGTTGTTTTTAACAACCCACCAATAAGGCACCTCCGGCGAACTATCCATGGGTTGTTCACCCCATTGCGGGCCTGCCAGGAGGCACACTGGATCAGTAGCGGCAGCTCGCGGCGGCACCGGAAGCGATCAAGGACCTATTCGCCACGGGCGAACGCTCAATGTGGCGGTGAATTTGTCCCGCTCTTCAATCGCCCGTCCTCCATTTCATAAGTCCGATCGAAGACATCCAGGGAACGTTGGTCGTGCGTCACCACAATGACCGCGGAAACGCGCTCGTGGGCCACTTTGCGGAACAGTTCCATCACCTGGCGACCACGATGGCTGTCCAGCGCAGCCGTGGGTTCGTCGGCGAGGATCAGGCTTGGCTCGTTGGCGAGCGCCCGGGCCACCGCCACCCGCTGTTGCTGACCGCCGGAGAGCGCGTCGGGCAGGTTGTTCGCGCGATCCGCCACCCCGAGGTAGTCGAGCAATTCCAGCGCACGCTTCCGCGCGGCACGGGGCGGCGTGTTGCTGATCTCCAGCGCCACCTGCACGTTCTCCACGGCGTTGAGGAACGGAATCAGGTTCGCCTTTTGAAAAACAAAGCCGAGATGGCGGCGGCGAAACGCACGCAGGTCCACTTTGGCCTGGTCAGCGTCCATCACCCACTCGCCGCCGATGTGAATGCGGCCGGCGGTGGGCGGATTGATGAGGCCAATCGCGGTGAGCAGCGTGGACTTGCCCGCGCCACTCGGACCGAGCAGCGCGATGACTTCGCCGCGCGCCACGCGCAGCGACACGTCCTTCATGGCCACGACTTCGGTGTTGCCGCTGCCATATATCTTCGTGAGACCGATGACTTCGACGGCGGGGGCGTTATCCGTGTTGGAGGTAGTCGTCATGACAGCACCTTGTTTGGTTCAACGCGCATCGCCTTCCAAATACCGAGCAGGCTCGAAAGCACGGAAATCACCGCAACCACTAACGCGAGTCCCCACAAGTCCTCGGCCCCGATGAGCACGCGCCGCGGAAATTTCGGAAAGACCCATTGCCCCAGCAAATACGCGATGCCGAAGCCGATGAGCCCGAGCAAGAGGGCCTGCTGGAGGATCAACCCCACGATCATGGAGTTGCGCGCGCCCATCAGCTTGAGCAGGGCGATGTCGTGAATCTTGTCGAGCGTCAGCGTGTAGAGGATCAGCGCCATGATGATGGTGGAGATGATGATGAGCAGGACGCGGAAGAGCCCGATCTGCCGTCGCGCCTTGTCAATCATCCCATAGACCAGCAACTCGTGTTGACCGGCTTGGTTATGCACGGACACGTCTGGCCAACCCGAGATCGTTTCCGCCACCGCCCGCGGGTCAACGCCCGCGGAGAGCCGAACCGTGAGAGCGCTCACCATGGCCGGGCCAAGGGCCGGGATGGCAGAGGACGGACCGCCACCCCGTTCTAACAACAGCGGTTGCACGCGACCGACATCTTGAGTAGCGCCGCGGCGCACGCGG